>CAYJEC010000599.1:0-1452 GCA_964369025.1 uncultured Ideonella sp.
GGGATGATGTTCGACTCCAAGGTCGAGCTCAAGCGCTGGCTGGACTTGAAGATCCTGGAGCGCATCGGCGATGTCAAAGACCTGAAGCGCCAGGTGCCATACCTGCTGATCCCGAAGACTCCGCGCCCGTCCGGTGGCCACGAGCGCGAGTGCAGCTACGTCGCCGACTTCACCTACACCGATCGCAGCGGCAGGTCCATCGTGGAGGACGTGAAGGGCGCCGCAACCCCCGAGTACCGCATCAAGCGCAAGTTGATGCTGTTCGTCCACGGCATCGAAGTGCTGGAGGTGAAGTGATGGCAAAGGCACGCGCGCCGAAGGGCATGAACGTGAACGGCCTGCCGCAACGCATGGCCAGGTTTTTCGAATCCCGGCCCGACGAAGAACTGACCATGGGCGACGCAATGGTGAAGTTCGGGGTGAAGCAGCCGCAGAACGTGCGATCTGCTGTGGCCGCGCTGGCGAAGCGCGGCGTGCCAATCGTCGGTCGGACGGTCTACGTGATCAGCCTGAAGGAGGCGCCGAAGTGAGAAACGAGCATGGGCTGACACCACAACGTGAGGTGTTTGCAACCACGCTGGCCGGCGGCAAGGTCAACCAGTCCGAGGCATACCGGGCTGCGTTCAAGTGCGCGCGCATGACGGCAAAGCAGATCCACGAAGAGGCATCGAAGCTTGCCGCCGACCCCAAGGTGCGCCAAAGGATCGCCGGTTTGCAGGCCCTGGCGGCCGACAAGGCGGTGCTTGACGCCACCGAAATCATGACCGAGACGAAGCGCATCGCGCTGTCCGACATCGGCGGAATCATTGGCGTGAAGGAGGGCAAGACCGTGATCCTCATGCCGAACGAGCTGGACGCGGCCACACGCGCCGCCATCAAGACTTTCAAGATCGATGACCTGGGCCGCATCGAGTACCAGTTTTGGGACAAGAACGTGAGCCTGGAGCGTGCCGCCAAGCTGCTTGGCCTGTTCGAGAAGGACAACGGGCAGAAGGCCGATGCGCTGGCCACGCTGCTGTCCGGCCTGCAGGGCAATGTGATCGGGGCGGTGCCAGGCGCCGCGACGTTCGGTCCGGTGGCGGATCCCGAAGACTGAAGCCAAGCCAGCTGGCCAAATCAAACCAAGGACAAGCATGCCACGACACATCAAGCCCAGCGGCAAAGAAGCGCGCTCCATGGCGATCACCTCAATGCGGGCGCAGGACTATGACGCCTGCCCGCCCGTGTGCGCATCGTGCAAGCACGTCCGGCAGAAGCTGGGCCAGGCACCCAAGTGCGCGATCGGGAAGTTCTACGTTCGCCTCGGCGGGATCTGCGATCGGTGGACCGACAAGGCCACGGGGGAACGCCTGAATGGCTGATGCGGTCCAGCTGACACCCGATGTGTTGGCTGCGAATCTCAATGATCCGATGTGGAGGCTGTGCAACCTCTACAAGATCATCGTCAAGGGC
>CAYJEC010000599.1:1462-2514 GCA_964369025.1 uncultured Ideonella sp.
TCAGGAAGGCGAGGGCCTGGTTCTGCAGTTCAAGCCGAACCGGCCCCAGCGCCGCCTGCTGGCCAGGCTGCACCATCGCAACATCATCCTGAAGGCGCGGCAGCTGGGCTTCACAACGCTCATCGCCATCCTGTGGCTAGACACCGCGCTGTTCTCCAACTCGCCGATCCGCTGCGGCATCGTCGCGCACGAGCGCGAGGCCGCTGAGTCCATCTTTCGGGACAAGATCATCTTCGGGTACGAGAACCTACCCGACGAACTGCGCGAGCGGTTCCCGCTCAAGAAGAAGACCGCCACCGAGATCCATTTCGCGCACAACGGCGCATCGATCCGGGTAGCCACCTCGATGCGTTCAGGCACCACGCACCGGCTGCACATCAGCGAGCTTGGCAAGATCGCCGCCAAGTACCCGGCCAAGGCACGCGAGGTGCTGACCGGATCAATTCCATCGGTGCCCAAGAGCGGCATCACGGTGATCGAGTCCACGGCCGAGGGCCAGGATGGTGCGTTCTTCGACATGACGCAGATTGCCAAGGCCGCGGCCGAGGCAAGCCGGCCGCTGAGCCAGAAGGACTACCGCTTCCACTTCTTCCCCTGGTGGGATGCGCCCGAGTACGAGCTGGACCCCGAGGGCGTGATCTTCACCGAGGCGAACTTGGTGTACTTCACCGACACCGAGGCCAAGATCGGCCGTCCGCTGAGCGACCGCAAGCGCGCCTGGTACGTCGTGACCATGAACGCCGACTTCGCGGGCGATGCCCCGATGATGTGGCAGGAGTACCCGAGCACGCCTGAAGAGGCGTTCCAGGTAAGCACTGAGGGCTGCTACTACTCGACGCAGCTGTCCACTGCACGGCGCGAAGGCCGGATGCCCGCAAAGCTGCCAGTGGAGTCGGCGCCTGTGTGGACCTTTTGGGACATCGGCCGCGGCGACATGACATCAATCTGGCTCATGCAGAAAGTGGGCGCGGAACACCGCTTCATTGGCTACTACGAGAACAGCGGCGAAGAGCTGGACCACTACGTGACCGAGCTGCAGCGGCGCGGCCACG
>CAYJEC010000600.1:0-2512 GCA_964369025.1 uncultured Ideonella sp.
GTGATCGGCGCTCTCTGATACGCCGGCGCTGGCAAGCCGGTTGGTAAGCCGGACGCCCTGCCAGCGGGCGTTGCCGATGAACGGACCGCCCACCGGGTTGTGCACGCACATCAGCACGGCATCGATCTCCACCGAGGGCAAAGCAAGTAACTGGTCGTAAGTCAGCGAAAGAGGACGGTCGACGAGGCCGACGACTGTAAGCATCCAACGATGCCGATCAACCATGGGGGTCGGAAACGTCACATCGGTCACATAGAACCGTTCGGGCGCCGTAAACAATGGGGAGATGCCCGGAATGTCCAGCGTGGCGCCAGAAGAGGCGGTCGGTAAAGGCTGCTGCGGCAACGGCAACACCGGCTGATGGCGCTGGGAACTGGATCGCGCCGCGGCGCGCAACCCGGCCACCCCCAGCGCCAGCGCAAAAGTGATCGCCAAGACCCCCGTGGGCGACAACCACATGCCGCCAACCCCACCGGCAAGCGCTGCGAGTCCGATGCCGCACGCTGCGACACGACTCAGTTCGTCACGCCGCCACAGCGCCACCAGCCCGATGACCCCGAGTAGCACGAGCGTCACGACGAGCGCCGCGCGGCTGGCGAGCGCGGCCAGCGCCGGCACACTCAATGACAGCAGCAGCAACGTCGCAGCAATGACAGGTTTATCCGCCCGGCGCAACAGCGCCACCCCGAGATCGATCAGGGGTGTCGGAATGACGTCGATCAACCAACGGCCGGTTGCGCGCAGGGGCGAGGTCTGCGTGCCGTGTACCGCGGCGGCGAACTCGCCTGCCGCTACCTGCACCAGGGCCGCGCCCAATCCTCCGAGCCAGAGTTCCGAATAAATCATAGAGTTTCGCTTCGCGTCAAAGATTTGACCGGTTGGCGGTAGGGGAACCCCACGGCCTCCATATGTCAGCAGTCTCGCCCCCTTTGGCCCCGCCGGGCTAGAATAAACTGGCAAACAAGTGACCAACGAACTACCGACGATCCGCCTCTATCTCTGGCCGCACCGCTTGCTCTATCTCGGGCCTGGCATGGACGCGGGCATGCATCATCATCATGCGGCGCAACTTTGCGTGGGGCTCGACGGACCGCTGCGCTTGCGCTCCGGAGAGGATCTGAAGTGGGGTGAGCACCAGGGGTTCTACGTTCCGCCAGACGAACCGCATGAGTTCATCGCCACCGCCACGTCGACAGCCATCGTCTATGTGGAAGCCGAAAGCGCCGAGTTCGCGGCGCTGCAAGCACCATCGCGAGGCGCGGCAGCGATGCGGGCCGCCGCCCCTCAGTCTTCTACCATCGAAGCGCTGCGGCAGCTCGCAGCCGCCGGAGGGCCCGCCGAACAGGCTGATGCGATCTGTCTCGCATGGTTGGGACTGACCGAAGCCGCACAACAACGCCGCGTACTCGACCCACGCATCGTGGACAGCCTGGCGTTGATCCGGACCCGACTCGATCAGCCGATCCGCCTGTCCGCTCTCGCCGCTGCGCTGAACATGTCGCCGAGTTGGCTGAGCCATCAGTTCACCGAACAGATCGGCATGCCCCTGCGCCGCTATGTGTTGTGGCAGCGGCTATGGCGGGCGGTGGAGTCGGCGCTGACGGGCAGTACATTGACCGAGGCCGCGCACGCGGCTGGCTTCAGCGATTCGTCCCATCTCTCGCGCACCTTCCGGGGGACCTTCGGTGTTGCCCCGTCCTTCTTGTTCGGCCGTCGGGATCAGGTATTCGTCTGCTTCGCGAACGGTTGATATATTTGTTGCCTGTCGGCACCTTATCGATCCTACTGGCGTCTGAACAGTTTTTGTATTTCGCTGCAGATCAACACCACGCTGGCCATCGCCGCGCACACCAGCCACTGCCCCGGCGCAAGCGGTGCCGTGCCACGCGGTACACAAAAAGCGGCAGCCGTCTCCAAACCGACCAGGGTCCACATGTTCGGGCTTTGACGATGGGTAGCGACAGCACCAGTTCAACCCAGCTCTGTGTGCCCATTCCAAACCAGCCTAATTTGTGCCCGAACATGGCGAGCACTGAGACTGTTGCCGTTAAAGGCAACGACCACCAGAACCATCGCTGAAAAATCTTTCGCTGCCTTTCTGGGCCAGCAGTGCACAAGCCAATTTAATGCAATCTCGATTTCCTTGACCCTACCTCGGCCTCTTCCTTCGAACCCGGCGCGGGTGCCCGCGCGCTGCCTTTCCTGTCTTGAATTTCTTTCTGTCGCGCCACAGCAGATAGCCTATTAGCGCAAAAATCACCAGCGCCGCCACGGCACTGGCCACCATTGCGGTGGTCAGTGTTTCGTGCGAAACATTCGGCAAATTACGAAATTCGTGTGGCATCAGAACATTCCACTGGATCCGCCGGCGCATCTGCCCGGCAGATCGATAGCCACTATTTCGCCGGTTGGATGTCGGTCACGACAATGGCGCCGCCGGCCTTCTCGGCGGTGAAACGCACCTTGTCGCCTGCTTTGACCTTGTCCAGCATGGCTGGATCCTTGACCTGGA
>CAYJEC010000601.1:0-2511 GCA_964369025.1 uncultured Ideonella sp.
AGAATGGCGTGAACAGCCGCGCGGCCACATCCGGCGCGATACCTGGTCCGCGATCAGCGATGCTCATCTGAACCCAGCGCGCGTGGATCTGCTTCACCCGAACCGTCAGCACGCGCTCGGCCAGCGGCGTGGCCTCACCCTCCATCGCCTGGATGCCGTTGCGGGTCAGGTTGAGCAGCACCTGCTCGACCATCGTCCGGTCGGCCCAGACATGCGGTGCCGGTTTCGGGCACTCCACCTCGATGCGGGTCCCGCTCTTGCGCGCCTGCAGGCGCACCAGCGGCAGCACGGCGTCGATCAACACATCCGCCCCGATCGCCTCGCGGGCTTGTTCCCGCCTGCGAACAAATCCGTGAACGCTCTTGATGACGCGGCCGGCGCGCTCGGCCTGCTCGGCGATGCGCTCCATCGCCTGCCGCAGCAAGCCTGGGGTATCGGCTTCGGGCTCGGCCAACAAGTTCAACGACCCCGAGGCGTAGCTGGCGATCGCGGCCAAGGGCTGGTTCAGTTCGTGGCTGAGCAGCGAAGCCATCTCGCCCACGGTGGCCAGGCGCGCCGTGGCCTGCAAGCGCTCCTGCTGCTGGCGCGAACGTTCCTCCATCTTGCGCTCGGCGCTGACGTCGAGCACGGCACTCATCCAGCCGGCATGGTGGCCGACGCGGTCGAGCAGCGGCGCCTCGTAGATCATGACCGGAAAGCGTTCGCCATTGCGGCGCATGAACAGGGTCTCGAAACCCTGGCGCTGAGTCACCGGGTCGCGCGACAGCGAAAGACGCTCGGCCTGGCGGCGGCGGTACTCGTCGATGTACTCCGGCGGCCAGTAGGGTGGAGGGTCGCTGTCGATCAATTCGGCCGCGTCGTAGCCGACCATGCTGCAGAAAGCCGGGTTGACATAGGTGACGCGGCCGCGGGTATCGCGGGCACGCAGCCCGGTGACGAGTGAGTCTTCCATCGCCCGCCGGAACGCCAGTGCCTCGGCCAATGCGGTTTCGGCGACGGCGCGGCGGCGGACGTCACGCGCCAGCAGCACCACCACGCCGAATAACAGCAACGACAAACCCACCACCAGCGCGATCGCCAGGTTGGGGATCAGGCCGGGACGGCCTTGTGCAGCGTCTGCCCGAAGCTGCAGGGAGTTGCCGGGCAGATCGACCAGGCGGGTGGCCTGGTACACCCCCGCGCCGCGGAGCAGGCCGGCGCGCACCAGGCGCGTACCGTCGGCTTCGACCAGCGACAGTTCGTGGTCGGCGGCCAAAGCGGCGTTGCCGGCATCCTCCAGCAGGTTGGCCAAGGCCAATGTGACCACCATGTAGCCACTGGGTTGTCCGGCGCGATCCAGCGGCAGGCACAAGTCGACCACCTCCAGACCCAGGCCGCCGACCTGCGGCACGAAGTAGGACCGGGAGAACTGCGGCGACGCCAGCCGGCGTGCGGTGGCGCAGGCCGCCAGCGCCTCGAGCTCCAGTTCGCCGCGCGCCAGCGCGCCGAACACCGGGCTGCGGAAGGGGCCATCCACCGCCTGCAACACCTGCAGCCCGGATCCGCGCATCTCGATGTGCAGGAACTCGCGCCGTTGGCGCAGCATCTCCTGGGCGTCAAAACGCCACTGTGCCAGTGGGGGGTCGTTCCAGGTCAGGGACTGCGCACTTTGCAGGCTGCGCTGGACCAGGCGACGCAGTTCGCCCGCTGCGGCGCCGGCCACCGCATCGGCACGATCCTGGGCCCGCGACTCCTCGTAGCTCAGGGTCAGGCCCACCAGCAGCGATTGCGCGACCAGCAGCAAGGCGACCAGCGCTCCCCAAAGCAGCCAACGCACGCCGCGGCGCGGGCGGGTGGCGTCCGGCGGTGGCATCGATGGGGCAGGCGAGGTCATGGCGCCCACGAAGTATCGTGGTGCCCGGAAGCCGCGCCGTAAGCAGTTTCGCGCATGGCACAGAGCCCCCGGCTTGCGACACTGCGCAGCAGGCGCACGCCTACAATCCGCCCCCCACGCCGCGCCAACCAAGGACAGCCACATGCCGAGCTTCGAAGAAAAACGCGCCGAACTGCGCCGCGCCGCGCTGGAGTACCACGAGTTCCCGACGCCCGGAAAGATCGCCATCGCCGCGACCAAGCAACTGGTCAATCAGCGAGACCTGGCGCTGGCCTACTCGCCCGGCGTGGCCGCGGCCTGCGAAGAAATCGTCGAGGACCCGGCCAACGCCTTCCGCTACACCTCGCGCGGCAACCTGGTGGCGGTGGTGACCAACGGCACGGCGGTGCTGGGCCTGGGCGACATCGGCCCGCTGGCCAGCAAGCCGGTGATGGAGGGCAAAGGGGTCCTGTTCAAGAAGTTCGCCGGCATCGACGTCTTCGACCTGGAAATCGAGGAGAAGAACCTCGACAAGCTGGTCGACGTGATCGCCGCGCTCGAGCCCACCTTCGGCGGCATCAACCTCGAGGACATCAAGGCGCCGGACTGCTTCTACGTCGAGCGCAAGCTGCGCGAGCGCATGAAGATCCCGGTCTTCC
>CAYJEC010000602.1:0-2506 GCA_964369025.1 uncultured Ideonella sp.
CCCAAATCGCCCAGATGGACTGGTTCGTTCAGGGTGTGGTCGGCAGCGTGCCGAAGGCGCGTTAAGCCAAGGCGCCGGGTGCCCAGGTCACCAGTCCATGGGCGCAGCGAATCCGGGGTTGGTCAAGGCAGTGAGCACGTGGTCGCGCCAGGCGCCGTCGATGAACAGGTAGTCGCGTGCCAGGCCTTCGACCCGGAATCCCAGTCGCTGGAGCACTGCGGCGCTGCGCAGGTTCTCGGGCCGGTGGGCCGCTTGTAGGCGGTGCAGGTTCACGCGCGGCGAAAACATCTCCTCAATGCTGGCGGCCAGGGCTTCGTGCATCAGGCCTTGGCCTTGGTGGCGTTCGTCCAGTGAGTAGCCCAGCACGGCGCTGTGGAAGGCGCCACGCGCCACCTGGCTGAAATGCACCGATCCGATCACCCGGCCAGGTTGATTGGCCGGCGACAGCCAATAGCGGAAGGCGGCGCCTTCTGCAAAGCTCTTCAGACCCAGGCGAATGCGCTCGGCCTGGGCGGTTGCCGTGTGAAACGACTCGGGGGTCGGCGGATCCCAGGGCGCAAAGTGGGCGCGGTTGCGCACCTGAAAATCCGCCACGGCATCTGCCAGCGCCTCGCCGCCAGCCTGCAGCAGCAGGCGTCCGGTGGTGATTTCTCGACGGGCCGGCGTCAGATCCATTCCCGTGAGGCTATCAGGGATTTTGCAGCGGGCGCAGGTGAGCCAAGGGAAGCGCCGCGCCGGCTTTGACTTCGCCCAACGAAAAGCTGGTGTGCAGATCCTTCACGTTGGGCAGCTTGAACAAGGTGTCCATGGTCCATCGCGAGTAGGCGTCGAGGTCGGTCACCAGTACCTGCAACTCGAAAGTGCCGGCACCGCTGATGTAGTGGCAGGCGATCACTTCAGGCAGGCCGCGGATGGCCTCCTCCAGCGCGCGTGTGGCCTCGGCGTTGTCGCGGTCGGTGTCCACCCGCACGAAGGCCAACACGCCCAGGCCGATCTTGCGGCGGTCGATCTCGGCGCGGTAGCCGGTGATCACGCCCAGCGCCTCCAACCGGCGCACGCGGCGCCAAGTGGGTGCGGCGGACAGGCCGATGGCCGCCGCCAGGTCGGCGTTGGACTGCCGTGCGTCGCGCTGCAAGGCCTCCAGGATGGCGACGTCGAAACGGTCCAGCGCGGTGCCGGCGGGCAGGGCGTCGGGGCTACTGGTTATCCCGGATTTTGCGGGCTTCGGCAAAGCGAATTCTCTGTGCTGCGTGTTGGAGCAAGATTCTTGCTCAGAGTGCTGCGACAAGGCAATTGAAAGAAAGCACCTGTCGCGCCCTTGCTTCTACACTCGGCGCACACTTTCAACCCGCGCAAGCCCCACGGCCACAAGCCGGCACGGCGCTTGCGCCCGGCCCTTCGCCGCCGCCCTCAGGAGCACGCCCGCCATGAACGCCCCGCTGCCCGAATCGATCCGAAAAGCGCTGGAATCGGTCACGCTCGACGACAAGTACGCGTTGCCTACCGGCCGCGCCTTCATGAGCGGCGTGCAGGCGCTGGTGCGCCTGCCGATGCTGCAACGCACCCGTGACGCGATGGCCGGCCTGAACACGGCGGGCTTCATCAGCGGCTACCGCGGTTCGCCGCTGGGTGGCTACGACCAGGCCCTGTGGGCCGCCAAGAAGCATCTGGCCGCGCAGCACGTGGTGTTCCAGCCCGGGGTCAACGAGGAACTCGGTGCCACGGCCGTCTGGGGCACGCAGCAGTTGGACCTGTTCAAGGAGAAGGCCAAGTACGACGGCGTGTTCGGCATCTGGTACGGCAAGGGCCCCGGCGTGGATCGATCGATCGACGTCTTCAAGCACGCCAACATGGCGGGCACCAGCAAGCACGGCGGCGTGATTGCCATCGCCGCTGACGACCACGTGGCCAAGAGCTCGACCGCGCCGCACCAGAGCGACCATGTGTTCAAGGCCTGCGGTTTCCCGACCTTCTTCCCGAGCAATGTGCAGGACATCCTCGACATGGGCCTGCACGCCTTCGCGATGAGCCGGTTCTCCGGCCTGTGGAGTGGCATGAAGACGATCCAGGAGGTCGTCGAGTCGGCCTCGAGCGTGAACGTCGACCCGGACCGCGTGAACATCATCATGCCGGAGGACTTCCAGATGCCGCCGGGCGGCCTGCACATCCGCTGGCCCGATCCGCCGCTGGAGCAGGAAGCGCGGATGATGGACTACAAGTGGTACGCCGCGCTGGCCTACGTGCGGGCCAACAAGCTCAACTACAACGTCATCGCCACCGCGCAGGACCGCTTCGGCATCATCGCCAGCGGCAAGGCCTTCAACGATACGCGCCAGGCCCTGGCCGATCTGGGCCTGGACGACGACACCTGCCGCGCACTGGGCATCCGCCTTCACAAGGTCAACGTGGTCTGGCCGCTGGAGGCCACCATCACCCGCGACTTCGCCGCCGGCCTTCAAGAGATCCTGGTGGTCGAGGAGAAGCGCCAGGTCATCGAATACCAGCT
>CAYJEC010000603.1:0-2505 GCA_964369025.1 uncultured Ideonella sp.
AAGGCCGGGTGCCCTACAAGGGCTCGATGGTGTCGATCATTTTCCAGATGGCTGGCGGCCTGCGCGCCTCGATGGGTTACTGCTGCTGCGCGACGATCGACGAGATGCGCGAGCGTGCGGAGTTCGTCGAGATCACCTCGGCCGGCATCCGCGAAAGCCATGTGCACGATGTGCAGATCACCAAGGAAGCGCCGAATTACCGCATGGAATGATCTGGCGCGACATGCGAGTGCCAGCGCCCGGCCTGACTCGCCGGGCGCCTTCTTTTGAAACGCCGAACCCCGTCATGAACCCACCCGTCGCAGCCTCCACCGCCCCGCGCGGCCGCGAGGCTGCCATGCCCTTCATCATGCTGACGGTGCTGATCGACATGATCGCCATCGGCCTGATCATCCCGGTGCTGCCGCACCTGGTGGGCACCTTCACCGACACGCCTGCAGAGAAGACGATGTGGTTCGGCGTGGTGGCCTTCTCCTTCGGTATCGCCAATTTCTTCGGCTCGCCCATCCTTGGCGGCCTGTCAGACCGGTTCGGCCGTCGCCCTGTGCTGCTGGTTGGCTTCTGCGGCCTGGCGCTGAGTTTCTTCGTGACAGCAGTGGCCACGGCGCTGTGGATGCTCATTGCCGTGCGGCTGTTCAGCGGGGCGATGCAGTCCAACGCCGCCGTCGCGAACGCCTATGTCGCTGACATCTCCACCCCGGAGCAGCGCGCCAAGCGTTTCGGGCTGCTTGGTGCGATGTTCGGCCTGGGCTTCATCCTCGGCCCGGCATTGGGTGGTGTGCTCGGCAGCATCAACCTGCAGTTGCCTTTCTTCGTGGCGGGCGTGCTGGCGCTGTGCAACTGGCTGTATGGATACTTCGTGCTGCCGGAGTCGCTGCCCGTCGATCGCCGGCGCCCCTTCGAATGGCGCCGCGCCAACCCGGTGAGTTCGCTAGCCGGCCTGGCGCAGTTGCGCGGCGTGGGCTCTCTGGTGGCGGTGATCGGCCTGTCCGGCCTGGCCCAGTTCACGCTGCACATGACCTGGGTGCTCTACACCGACCTCAAGTTCGGTTGGGGCCCGCGGGAGACGGGCTGGTCGCTGTTCGCGGTGGGGATGATGTCGGCCCTGGTGCAGGGTGTTCTGATGGGCCCGCTGCTGCGGCGTTTCTCGCCGCGCCACCTGGCCGTGATGGGGCTGGTGTCCTCGACGTTGTCGTTTGCGGCGTGGGGCTGGGCCAGCGAGGGCTGGATGATTTATGCCGTGATCGTGGCCAACCTGTTCGGCTTTGCCGCTGCGGCGGCGATCCAGAGCATCGTCTCCAATGCCGCTGACCCATCCAGCCAGGGCCAGACCATGGGCGCCGTGGCCGGGTTGAACAGCTTGATGGCGGTGATCGCTCCTGTTGTCGGCCCGGCACTGCTGACCTTTGTGTCGCATTTCCCTCGGGGCGATTGGCGCATCGGCGCTCCCTACTACTTTTGCGCCGCCCTCCAGGGCATGGCGACCCTGCTGGCACTTCACCACTTCCGAACCCACCGCGCGGTGCCGTTGCCTGCCTCCGCGAACCCCGGATTCACCGCACCATGACGCACGACAAGATCCTGATCCTCGACTTCGGCTCCCAGGTCACCCAGCTCATCGCCCGCCGTGTGCGAGAGGCGCATGTCTACTGCGAGATCCACCCGAACGACGTCAGCGATGCCTTCGTGCGCGAGTTCGCCCCCAAGGGCATCATCCTCAGCGGCAGCCACGCCAGCACCTACGAGGAGCACGATCTGCGCGCGCCGCAGGCCGTCTGGGACCTCGGTGTGCCGGTGCTGGGCATCTGCTACGGCATGTTCACGATGACCGTGCAGCAGGGCGGCCAGGTGGAGGCCAGTACCCACCGCGAGTTCGGCTACGCCGAGGTTCGGGCCCATGGCCACACCAGGCTGCTCGATGGCATCGAGGACTTCAGCACCGCTGAGGGACACGGCATGCTCAAGGTCTGGATGAGCCATGGCGACAAGGTCACCGCATTGCCGCCCGGCTTCAAGCTGATGGCCAGCACGCCGAGTTGCCCAATCGCCGGCATGGCCGACGAGGCCCGGGGCTACTACGGCGTGCAGTTCCACCCCGAGGTCACCCACACGGTGCAGGGCAGGGCACTTCTGGAGCGCTTCGTGCTGAATATCGCCGGCGCCAAGCCCGACTGGGTCATGAAGGACCACATCGAGGAGGCGGTGGCCCGTATCCGAGAACAGGTCGGCAACGAGGAGGTCATTCTGGGTCTGTCGGGTGGTGTGGATTCGTCGGTCGCTGCGGCGCTGATCCACCGCGCCATTGGTGACCAACTCACCTGCGTCTTTGTCGACCACGGCCTGCTGCGGCTCAACGAAGGCCAGATGGTGATGGACATGTTCGTCGGGCGCCTGCATGCCAAGGTCGTGCATGTGGATGCCAGCGCGCAGTTCCTTGGCCACTTGGCCGGTGTGACCGACCCCGAGGCCAAGCGCAAGATCATCGGCCGCGAGTTCGTCGAGGTG
>CAYJEC010000604.1:0-2494 GCA_964369025.1 uncultured Ideonella sp.
GGCCACATCGGGCCCAAACGGAACGACCGCCCATGCAGCCAGCGCCGGCATGATGGTCATCACCGGGCCCAGGAAGAACAGGCCCTTGTTGGCGGCTGTCGGGCGGATGATTTCCTTGAAAACCAGCTTGACCGCATCGGCGATGGGGGTCAGCAAGCCGAACGGGCCGACCCGGTTTGGGCCGGGGCGAATCTGTGACCAGCCGATCGCCTTGCGTTCCCACAGGGTGAGGTACGCCACGCAACCCATCAACGGTGCGACCACCACGACGATCTTGATCAGCGACCACAGCACGGCCCACCAGATGGGGCCCAGGGCGTTCAGCCCGAATTGGTAGAGAGATTCGATCATGTGCGTTCCTGCAGCCTGGCTCAGGCAGCCTCCACCGTGATCGGGCCGAACATCGGGCCCAGGGCCAAGGTGTCGTCATGACCGGCCGGAACCCGGACGGCATTGGCGGCCAGGCTGGTGTCCAGGCGCGCCAGCAAAACGGCGGTGGCGGCCCCCTGCCCCACACGTACTCGTGCGCCAGGCTGGAGGCCCAGTTGGTTCCATAGGGCCGCCGGCAAGCCGACCACGGGAGCCTTGGCGTCAGAGGTCAGCTGAAGCGACGTCGCACGGCGGACCAGGCTGTCGCTGCAGTACACCGGCACATCGGCCACGCGCTGAAGGCCTGCGGCGGGCGCCTGAGGCTGCGGCGCCGCGGCAGTGCGGTTGTCCAGGCGCTGGCTCAGCAGAGACGTGTCGCCGAGTGCATCGGCGCGGACTTCTTCGACGGACTCCTGGCTGAAGCCCGGGAGTCCCAGCAAATTGCCGAGCACCCGCAGAACCTTCCAGCCCGGCCGGCTGTCGCCCAGGCCCCTGACCACGCCGTGAAAGGCTTGCAGACGGCCCTCAGCGTTGATGTAGCTGCCGGCTGTCTCAGTGAAAGGCGCAATCGGCAAGAGGACGTCAGCATGTTCGGTCGATGCATCCTTGAAAGGTGTCAGGGCCACCACCAATCCCGACCCCTGCAGTGAGGCTCGCGCCTTGGCTGCATCCGCCGCATCGAGCAACGGCTCGACATTCAACAGCAGCAGCGCCTTCATCGGGCGCGTCAGCATCTGACCAGCGTTCAGGCCATCGTTGGTCGGTTGAGCGCCGACGAACTGGGCCCCCACGCGGTTTCCGCCTTCGGTGAGGTAGCCCACGCTGGCACCCGTCTGTTCACCGATCCAGTTGGCCAGGGCAAGCAGGGTCGAGGCCTGCGGATGCTGGGCTGCAGCGTTACCCAGCAGGATGGCTTTGCGCTCACCTGAAAGCAGCGCCTGAGCGACTGCTTCAGCCGCCGCAGAGACCATGGCGGTGGCCGGTGCGTTGACCCCGCGAGCGGAGGCGACATAGCCGGCCACATCGGCCAGGGACTGCGCCCAGGCGTCTGGCGCTGCGGTGATGCGCGCGGCCACCGGCATCGCCCAGTCGTCATGCACGGCATGCAGGCTCAGCACGCGGGCGCCATGGCGAGCAGCCTGGCGGATGCGTTGGGCGAACAGGGGGTGATCCTTGCGCAGGAAGGAGCCGACCACGAAGGCCCGGTCCAGCCTGGACAGCGACGAGATCGACGTCCCGAGCCAATGCACACCCTCGCCCGCCGAAAAGTCTGCGTGGCGGAGGCGATGGTCGACAGAGTCGCTGCCCAGGCCACGCACCAGCTTGGCCAGCAGGTGCAGTTCCTCGACGGTGCTGTTCGGGCTGGCCAGAGCTCCGATGCCTTCGGCGCCGAACTCGACCTTGACCCGCTTCAGCCCGTCGGCCACGTAACCGAGGGCGGTGTTCCAGTCGACCGCCTGCCACTGGCCGCCCTGCTTGATCATCGGCTGGGTCAGGCGCTGCGCGCTGTTGACGGCCTCGTAGCTGAAGCGGTCACGATCGGAGATCCAGCACTCGTTGACCTCTTCGTTCTCCAGCGGGACCACGCGCATCACCTGGTGGTTCTTGACCTGGACAATCAGGTTGGCACCAGTGGAGTCGTGCGGGCTGATGCTCTTGCGGCGCGACAGTTCCCACGTGCGAGCGCTGTAGCGGAAGGGTTTGCTGGTGAGTGCGCCGACGGGGCAGATGTCGATCATGTTGCCCGAAAGTTCGGAGTCGACCGTCTGGCCCACGAAGGTGGTGATCTCGGAGTGCTCGCCGCGATGCTGCATGCCGAGTTCCATGATGCCGGCCACCTCTTGCCCGAAGCGCACGCAGCGGGTGCAGTGGATGCAACGGCTCATCTCCTCCATCGAGATCAGCGGGCCGACATTCTTGTGGAAGACGACTCGCTTTTCTTCCTGATAGCGCGAGGTCGAGCCACCGTACCCGACGGCCAGATCCTGCAACTGACACTCCCCGCCCTGGTCGCAGATGGGGCAATCGAGCGGGTGGTTGATGAGCAGGAACTCCATCACCGACTGCTGCGCCTTCACCGCCTTGTCGCTCTTGGTGCGCACGATCATGCCGTTGGTGACCGGTG
>CAYJEC010000605.1:0-2457 GCA_964369025.1 uncultured Ideonella sp.
TCGAAGCCGCCTCAAGCTGCTGAGGGGGAGGGGTGGCTTTGTGGGAGGGGCTTCAGCCCCGATGCTCTTGCTTTCGCCCAATCTGTTGCCCGTGCTAATGTGTCCCGTGTTTCAGGACAAGGGACAGGCGAACCCCGCTTCCCATGAAAAGTCAAGACATCGTATTGCTACTGAAGCTTGTCAGCCTGGAGCGCCAGGAAAGCGCCGCGCTGCCCGGCAAACGCGTGGGACTGGGCATTCCCGACGACTGGCATGGCTGGGCGTCACCCGAGGATGAAAAGCCCTCGCAAGTCACTACGGACATGTATTCCGTGCGCGCCCTGGAAGAATCGACCGGCATCAGCAAGTCCGAAGTCAGTGGCTCGCTCAGGCGCTGCATGGATGTGGGGCTGGCCAAGGCAGAGCGCGGCTCCGGCCTGCCGCGGACCAACACGCGTGCCTTGCTGGGATTTCTCATGCACGGGCTGAAATACGTGTATCCGGCACGCGCGGGGGCGCTGGTGCGCGGCATCCCCACCGCGCACGCGGCGCCGGTGCTGGCAGGTCGCCTGCTGTCGGCGGGCGAGCACGTCCATGTCTGGGAGGACGCCAATGGCAGTGTGCTGGGCCAACGGGTGGAGCCGCTGCACAAGGGCGTGCCGCATGCCGTGCGCCGCGATGCAGCCCTGTACGCGATGTTGGCGTTGGCCGATGCCGTGCGCCTTGGCCATGAACGCGAATCCGCCCTGGCCGGCAAGCTGCTGGCCGAGTACCTGCGGGAGCCGCAGTGATGTCGGTCCAAGGCCACTGGAAAATCCAGGAAGTCATGCTGCAGCGCGTGGCCGATGCATTGGGCGCAGACCTGCTGCAGGAGATGGCCTTCGTGGGTGGTTGCACGACCGGGTTGCTGATTACCGACCCAGTCAGCCTGGAGGCTGTGCGCTTCACCGATGACGTAGACGTCATCGTGCACGTCATGAGCCTGGGTGGCTGGTACCGCCTTCAGCGGGCACTTGCCGAAAAAGGGTTCCGCAATTCGCCCGAGGACGATGTCATTTGCCGGACGCGCCTGCGTGATGGGCAGCCGGTCGAGTTGATCGTCGATTTCATGCCCGAGGACGCCGGCATTCTCGGCTTCGGCAATCGCTGGTATGCCGATGCACTGCGCGAGGCGAGCAACCACACATTGCCCAGCGGCACGATCATCCGCGTTGTGACACCCGCCTATTTCCTCGGCACCAAGCTGGAGGCCTATCGGGGCCGTGGCAACAACGATCCGCTGGCCAGCAGAGACATCGAGGACATCCTCAACGTCGTCGATGGCCGCGCCAGCCTGCAGCATGAGCTGAGCCAGGCACCGCCGGCCTTGCGCGCGGATATCGCCGCAGGCATCGGCGAACTGCTGCGACACCGGGATTTCGACTACGCCGTGCAAGCCACGGCAAGCAACAACCGCCAACGCGAGGAACTCATCTTCGCGCGACTGGAAGCGATCGCGGCGTTCAATAGGTAGTTGGAGTCTTCCTGTCTGTCCTTGTGGGAGAGGCTTCAGCCCCGAAGCCTTTGGCGCTTTGTGGGAGGAGCTTCAGCCCCGATGCTCCTGAAACTTCGCTCTGCTCCCTCCCTTGCGAAGCAGGGGAGCTCGAAGTCGCCTCAAGCGGCTGAGGGGGAGAGGTTGCCCTGTGGGAGGGGCTTCAGCCCCGAAACCTCGACTTCGGACATTGCCCCGGATCCTGCTGCGTTGCACCGTCGCAATTTCGACGAACCGACCCAGCACACCAACCGCGCATGGCAATAATTCACATCACAGTGAAGCGCTGTGCGAAGAGCGCATCGCATGCAATGCGACGGCTACGTGTTGTCGTATGCTGCGGACTAGGGGAGGGCGCATGACCAACACGGATGTTAGTGACGCGGAGGTTGACGCTGCGGAGCGCTTCATCGGCAAGTGGAAAGGCTCGGCTGCGTCCGAGTTGTCCACCTCGCAGAGTTTCCTGATCGACCTGTGCGAACTGCTGGGCGTGGACCGCCCGCACGCCACCGCCGAACAGGACTACATGTTCGAGCGCCCGCTGACCTTCCAGCATGGCGATGGCAGCAAGAGCGCTGGTCGCGTCGACCTGTACAGGCGCGGCGCGTTTGTCCTGGAATCCAAGAAGCTCAAGCTCGGCGCGTATACCAGGGGCTTCGACGAAGCCATGTTGCGCGCGCATTCGCAGGCGCAGAACTACGCGCGCGCGTTGCCGGCTATCGAAGGCCGCCCGCCGTTCCTGGTGGTGGTGGACGTGGGCCACCGCATCGAACTGTTCTCGGAGTTCAGCCGCAGCGGCGGCAGCTACGTGCCATTCCCGGACCCGCGCAGCCACCGCATCGCGCTGGAGGAGCGAGATGTTGATTAACAAACCGCTCATCAGGCTCGAGTCCTTGGAGGAAATTGCGAAAGCCGCACCTCAAGGGGATGCCAATAGCCAACTGTTA
>CAYJEC010000606.1:0-2454 GCA_964369025.1 uncultured Ideonella sp.
GACGACTTCTTGTCCGCCGCATGACCCTTGAACGTGCGGGTCAGCGCGAACTCGCCGAGCTTGTGGCCAACCATGTTCTCGTTGATGTACACCGGAACATGCTGCTTGCCGTTGTGAACCGCGATCGTCAGGCCGATGAATTCGGGCACCACGGTGGAACGACGCGACCACGTCTTGATGGGTCGCTTGTCCTTGGTGGTGAGCGCGGTGTCGACCTTTTTCATCAGGTGGGCGTCGACGAAGGGCCCCTTCTTGACTGAACGTGCCATAACTAATTCGTCCTTCGCCCGTTACTTGCGGCCACGGCGCTGCACGATCATCGTGTCAGTGCGTTTGTTGCGGCGGGTCTTGTAGCCCTTGGTCTGCGTACCCCAAGGCGAAACAGGATGACCACCACCGTTGGAGCGTCCACCGTGCGGGTGATCGACCGGATTCATACAGATGCCACGCACTGTCGGGCGAATGCCACGCCAGCGGTTGGCACCGGCCTTGCCGATCGTGCGCAGGCTGTGCTCTTCGTTGCCGACCTCACCGATGGTGGCTCGGCAGTCGATGAGCACGCGACGCATCTCGGTGCTGGGCAGGCGCAAGGTGGCGAACTCGCCTTCCTTGGCGACCAGCTGCACAGCGGTACCGGCGGAGCGAGCCATCTTGCCGCCGCCACCGGGGCGCAGCTCGACGTTGTGCACCGTGGTGCCGACGGGGATGTAGCGCAGCGGCAACGCGTTGCCCGGCTTGATGTCGGAGCCGGCACCGTTGGACACGTGGTCGCCCACGTTGAGGCCCTTGGGCGCCAGGATGTAGGCCTTCTCGCCGTCTGCGTAGTGCAGCAGCGCGATGCGGCAGGTGCGGTTGGGGTCGTACTCGATGGCGGCGACCTTGGCGGTGACGCCGTCCTTGGTACGGGTGAAGTCGACGATGCGGTACTGGCGCTTGTGGCCACCACCGCGGTGCCTGCTGGTCTTGCGACCATAGACGTTGCGCCCGCCGCTCTTGGTGAGCGGCGCGAGCAGCGTGCGCTCAGGCGTCGTCTTGGTGACTTCCGCGAAGTCGGAGCTGGTCTGGAAACGGCGACCGGCGCTGGTGGGCTTACGTGAACGAATGGCCATGGTGATGCGCCTCAGTGCTCGAACAGCGGGATTTCATCGCCCGCTGCAAGGGTGACGATGGCCCGTTTGGTATCGGGCTTGGAACCGGCCTTGCCAGCGCGGCGTGCGCGCGTGACCTTGCCCTTGCGGTTGAGGGTGTTGACCTTCAACACGGTGACGCCCCAGATGCTCTCGACGGCGTCGCTGATCTCTGGCTTGCTCGCGCTGGGGTGCACCTTGAAGGTGTACACACCCTGCTCGATGAGGCCGTAGCTCTTCTCTGACACCACTGGTGCCAGGATGATGTCGCGGGGATCCTTCATCAGTCCTTGTCTCCATCTGCCGAGTCAGCGGCGGTGCGCTGGCTGGGGGGCAACTGGAAACCAGCGGCCTCGGCATCTTCGGCGGTGGCGAACCAGAACTCGGCCACCGTGCGGTTGTAGAACGCAGATCCGGGCACGTGGTACAGACCCGAGTCGGCGTTGCCCTTGATCTCGAAACCCTCGGGAGCGGAACCGTCGGCGGTTGCCGCTGCGGCACCCTTTGGAAGGTCGGGACTGGCCGCCGCTTCGCTTCGGCCGCTCCCTCCATCCGCCTCGTCGCTAGCGCTTCCCTCGGCGGGGGCAGTCAGGTCGGCCAACCCTGCCGGCTGTGCAGCCTTCGGAGCGGCAGCCTTCTTGGCGGCGGCCTTCTTCGGGGCCGGCACGGCGGCGGTCACCGACGTGCCGGGCAAGGTTGCCTGGCTGAAGATGACGTAGTCGTTGCACAAGATGTCGTAGGCGTTGAGCTCGTTGACTTCGATGAGCTGCACTTCCGGCAGGTTGAGGAAGCTGCGCACGACGTTGGTGTCGTTCTCGAGATCGACCACCACGAGCGCCTTGCCGGAGATGCCGAGTGCGCTGAGCGCGGCCTTGGCGTCCTTGGTCTTGGGCGTGGTGAAGCCCCACTCGTCGATGACCACGACCTTGCCCTCTGCAGCGCGGTCGCTGAGCGCCGAACGCAAGGCGAGCTTGATCATCTTCTTGGGGGTCTTCTGGTCGTACTTGCGCGGCTTGGGGCCCAGCGCCACGCCACCACCACTGAAGTGCGGTGCGCGGATGGAGCCCTGGCGAGCGTTGCCGGTGCCCTTCTGCTTGAACGGCTTCTTGCCGCCACCACGTACCTCGGCACGGGTCTTGGTGCTCTGCGTGCCCGACCGGCGAGCCGCCAGCTGAGCAGTGACCACCTGGTGCATGACGGGCACGTTGGGCTGGATGCCGAACACATCGGTGTCGAGCTCGACGGAGCCGGCGTCCTTGCCGGCGGCGGTCTTCAAGGAAACGGTCGACATGGCCGTCACTTCCCCTTCACTGCGTTGCGAACGATG
>CAYJEC010000607.1:0-2451 GCA_964369025.1 uncultured Ideonella sp.
CCTGGTTCTTGCGGAAGGCCAGGTAGCGATAGTCCCACCAGCTCCAGCACATGAGGGGCTGCTCGAACATCCGGTAGGCGTCGTGCAGACCCAGGCCCACCAACCCGCGGAACTGGTCCCGCTCCTCGACCGTGCAATGGATCTGGCCAGCCAGGCCGATGGGGTCGTAGACATCTCGGTCGTCCGGCGTGATGTTGAAGTCCCCCATCAGCACCAGCTTCGGGTGGGCTGCCAGTTCCTCGCGCAACCACTCGCGCAGCGCATTCAGCCACAGCATCTTGTAGGCGAACTTGTCGGTGCCAGGAGCCTGGCCGTTGGGGAAGTAGGCACCGACCACCCGGATGCCGGCCACCGTGCCGGCGATCACCCGGGCCTGGTCGTCAGCAAAGCCCGGGATGTTGCGAACCACCGCATCGGCCGAATCGCGCGACAACAAGGCCACGCCGTTGTAGGTCTTCTGGCCATGGAAGACCACGCGGTAGCCGGCGGCCTCGATCTCGGCAGCAGGAAACTTGCCGTCGACGAGCTTGGTTTCCTGCAGCACCATCGCATCCACCGGATTGGCAGCCAGCCAATCGAGCAGTTGCGGCAGGCGCACGGCCAGCGAGTTGACGTTCCAGGTGGCAAGTCTCATTTTTCTAGAAAGTTTATGTAAATCAACAGTTCGCTTGTCCGGTGACTAGTCTAGCTACGCACCTAGCTACACCGAACACTGCTGCCTCTCTTGAATTGTGCCTCGCGCGCCGCGTGGGCTGCGGAGCTCAAGCAACTGAGCGTTTTGTTGGCGTCGAGGCCCATTGCTTGCCAATCGGTGAAGCCAAAGCAGGGCCAATCGTGTGAATCACCGCGGGAACAAAGCCGCCGCACAGTGCAACTTGGGCTCGGGACTCATCGGCGCCAGAGCGACGGATGTCGCCCGCCGGAAAAGTGACGAATCTGTGATGCCTTGGCGAACCAGACGCTCAACAATGAGAGCGGGCGCGGGGCCCACGCCAAGGAGCACAGGACATGCCTTCATCGTCAACCCAACTTCCCTGGGCCCGCACGCGTGCCGCGCCAGCGGCAGCCCTGGTGTTCGCCTTGGCGCTGGCCCTGAGTGCGGGCAGCGCTGCAAAAGGCCCGGACCTGACTGAACGCGCTGAAGGCTTCGCGCCAGCGGCCGGCGTGGCAGAGGAGTTGAAGTTCGGGGCGCCCAACGGGAGGGCGGGGGATCTCTTTGGCTTGTCGGTGGCGTCTGCCAAGTCTCGGGTGGTGGTGGGGGCCCCCCAGGAGAGCACCGCCGTCGGGATCCTGGACAACCCCGGCTCGGCCTTCGTGTTCGACACCTCCGGCGCGTTCGTGCGCGAGCTGCTGCCGACATCAGCCAACGAACGCCGCCGCGATGACGCCTACGGCCGTTCGGTCGCGGCCAGCGGCAAGCTCATCGTCGTGGGCGCCCCGGGCGCTGACGACGTGGGTCAGTTCGCCGGTGAAGTGTTCGTGTTCAACGCGGACACCGGTACGCAACGGTCGAAGCTCGTGCCCACCGGCACCCGGCGCAATCCTCCCGATGGCTCCGGGTTTGGCAGTGCCGTCGACGTTTCCACCGATCGCATCGTGGTGGGCGCGCCCGGAGCGTTCGCCGATGGCGGCGGCCGGATTGGCGGATTCGGCGCGATGTACCTCTACAACGCCAAGACGATGAGCCTCATCACCCGGGTGACCCCGCCGGGCACCCAAGCCAAGGACAACGTCGGCCACTCGGTGGCCGTCGAAGGCCAGACGCTCGTCGCCGGCGCCCCGTTTGACAGCACCGTGGCGCCGGAGTCCGGCGCTGTGTATGTGTTCAAGTCCTCGAACGGACGTCAGCGTTTCAAGCTGACCGCAGCGGATGCCGCCAAAGAGGACCGCTTCGGATTTTCGGTCTCCACGAACGGCGCGCTGATCGCGATCGGTGCGCCATTCGACGACGATCGCGGTGCGGACTCGGGCGCCGTCTACCTGGTCGATGCCGCTACAGGCGCGTTCGTGCGCAAGCTCGTGGCCAACGATGGAGGAATCAACGACCAGTTCGGCATCGCGGTCGACCTGGTCGGCGATCACCTGGCCGTGGGTGCCTGGGGCGACAACGCGGGCGCGGGTTCGGTTTACGTTTTCGACGTCACCACCGGCACTCAGTTGGCCAAGCGGGTGGCGTCGGATGCCGCGCCACTGGCCATCCTCGGGCGCTCCGTGGCGCTTTCGGGCGCCGCCGTGGTGGCGGGTGCCGCTCGCGATGGCGACCGGGGCACCGACGCCGGCGCAGCGTACCGCTTTGCGCTGCCGGCGCAGTGAGGCGGGTGGCCCCGCGTGGCCATCAAGGCAACTCGGACTGGACATGGGCAGTTCCGGCGAGCGCCAGGGCATGTGCCTCGGAAGTCGAGTCGTGTGCTCGTGCAGCCGCACTCCGACCGAGCGCGCCGAAGGCGGCAT
>CAYJEC010000608.1:0-2442 GCA_964369025.1 uncultured Ideonella sp.
ATGCGCAGCTGGGCGAGCTGGCGCGGGATCCGGATTTGAGTCGGTACATCCTGTAGCCCGGGTTCGCACCAGGTTATTGACGTTTAACGTTAAGCGTTATATCGTCGACGCATGATACGGAGCTTCGGCGACGCCGAGACGCGCAAGCTGTTCGAGACCGGACGCTCCAAGCGCTTTTCGGCATTCGCCGACATCGCAATGCGCAAACTGGCGCAGCTCGATGCCGCGCACACGCTGGAGTTCCTGCGGTCGCCGCCCGGCAATCGGCTGGAAGCGTTGAAAGGCGACCGCAAGGGCCAGTACAGCATCCGCATCAATGACCAGTTCCGGGTCTGCTTCCGCTGGACGCAAGATGGGCCGGAACGGGTCGAGATCATCGATTACCACTGAGGAAACCGGCATGTACAAGAACGGCATGCGTCCCATCCATCCTGGCGAAATCCTGCGCGAGGATTACCTGCTCCCGCTGGGAATGAGCGCCAATGCGCTGGCCACTGCGCTGAGCGTCCCCGCTCCGCGCATCAACGACGTGGTGCGCGAGCGTCGCGGCGTCAGCGCCGATACCGCGATGCGCCTTGCGCGCTATTTCGGCGGCGATGCACGTTCGTGGCTGAACCTGCAGGCGGCCTACGACCTGCGCCTGGCCGAGATCGAGAACGCGAAGCGCATCGAGCGCGAGGTGCAGCCGAAGGCGGCGTGAAGCAGTTTCGCTTGGCGATGGGTCGCCCGCCCACGTACAGTCCGGCATCGCATTTCGCATCGGAACCAGCGTGTTCGAACAAGCCTTCAGGAACATCGACGACATCCTGCACAAGGATGCCGGCTGCACCAGCGAACTGGACTACACCGAGCAATCGTCGTGGCTGCTGTTCCTCAAGTACCTGGACGCGCTGGAGCGCGACAAGGAACTGGAGGCCAAGGTCGACGGCAAGACATACGACTGGCTGCTGCAGAAGAAATACCGCTGGGACAGCTGGGCCGCGCCGAAGACGAAAGACGGCAAGCTGGACCACAACAAGGCGCTGGTCGGCCCGGACTTGGTGGATTTCGTCGATGACGAACTGTTCCCCTACCTGCAGGGCTTCAAGGTCAAGGCCTCCGGCCCGCAGACCCTGGAATACAAGATCGGCGAGATCTTCGGCGAGCTGACCAACAAGATCCGTTCCGGCTACAACCTGCGCGACGTGATCGAGCGCGTAGACGAACTGCGCTTCGGCACCAGCGCGGAAAAGCACGAGCTGTCGCACCTGTACGAAGTGAAGATCCGCAACATGGGCAATGCCGGGCGCAACGGCGGTGAGTACTACACGCCGCGTCCGCTGATCCGCGCGATGATCCAGGTGCTCGCACCGACCATCGGTGACACGATTTACGACGGCGCCTGCGGCAGCGCGGGCTTCCTATGCGAAGCACACGACTACCTGCGCGGCAAGAGCAGGCTGACCACCAAGGACATCAAGGTCCTGCAGGAAAGGACCTTCTACGGCAGTGAGAAGAAGGGCCTGGCCTACGTGATCGGCGTGATGAACATGATCCTGCACGGGATCGAAGCGCCCAACATCGTCCACGCCAATACGCTGGGCCAGAATCTCAACGACATCCAGCCGAAGGATCAGAAGGACATCGTGCTGGCCAACCCGCCGTTCGGCGGCAAGGAGCGCAAGGAGGTCCAGCAGAACTTCCCCATCAAGACCGGCGAGACGGCCTTCCTGTTCCTGCAGCACTTCATTAAGACACTCAAGGCCGGCGGGCGCGCGGCCATCGTCATCAAGAACACCTTCCTGAGCAACACCGACAACGCCAGCACCAGCATCCGCAAGCTGCTGCTGGAGACCTGCAACCTGCACACGGTGCTGGACATGCCCGGCGGCACCTTCCAGGGCGCCGGCGTCAAGACCGTGGTGCTGTTCTTCGAGAAAGGCGCCCCGACGCGCAAGGTCTGGTTCTACCAACTGAACCCGGGCCGCAACATGGGCAAGACCAACCCGCTGAACGACGACGATCTGGTCGATTTCGTCGCGCGGCAGAAGACCTTCGCCGACTCGGCGCAGAGCTGGTCGGTGGATGTGGCCGGCATCGACACCGTCACCTACGATCTGTCGGTCAAGAACCCAAACGGCGGCGACGAAGTCGAGCTGCGCACACCGCAGGACATCCTCGACGAAATTGCGACGCTGGATGCTGAGAGCGCCGAGCTGCTGGCAACGATCAGGGATCTGGTGGCGTGATGGCGACCTGGACGCTCAAGCCGCTCGGTGACGTGTGTACCTTGCAGCGCGGTTTCGATCTTCCAGCGCAGGACCGAAGGTCCGGCGCGTACCCTCTCGTCAGCTCAAGCGGCGTCATCGATACACATGATTCAGGCATGGTGTTAGGACCAGGCGTTGGAACTGGACGCAGCGGGAGCATTGGCAATGTGTTCTACATTGAAGAAGACTTCTG
>CAYJEC010000609.1:0-2440 GCA_964369025.1 uncultured Ideonella sp.
GTGCGTGGCCTCGTCAAGCGCCGCTGGGACGAGGCCAGCCGGGGAAGTGAACTGGATGTGACCCTGAAGGCCCTTTCAGTTGCGCTGCAGGCGGCAGGGCAGGCTGCCGGCGCCGTGTCCGAGGTGTCGCCGGACCTGCCGCGCCTTCAGGCACGCGCTGCCGAGTTGGTGGGCCAGGCGACGCTGTTTCAGCGGCCAGGGCTCGAGGGGCATGTGCGGTGGGTGGACCTGACGCCGAACCAGGCGAGGTTGACCGAATCGCCGCTGGACATCCGAGCCATGATGACCCAACAGCGTGCGGCGGCGCAGCGAGCCTGGATCTTCACCTCGGCCACCCTGGGTGACGACGACGCACTCACCTGGTTCAGCGAGGCCGCCGGACTCGAGGACGCGACTCACCTGCGGGTCGGCAGCCCTTTCGACTACCCGACGAATGCCCGCCTTTACGTGCCCCCCAAGTTCCCGGCACCTCAGGACGCGCCCCACAACACCATGGTGGGGCGCGCCGCGGCTCACGGTGCCGCGGCGCGCGGTGGGCGGACTTTCGTGCTCACCACCACCCTGCGGGCAATGAAGGTGGTGGCGGAGGCGCTGGAATCCGAGCTTGGGGTTCTGGGCAGCCCCTTGCAGGTGCTGGTGCAAGGTTCGGCCGCCAAGCGGGCCTTGTTGGCGCGCTTCCAGGAAGGCGACAGTGTGCTGGTCGGCTCACAGAGTTTCTGGGAGGGCATCGACGTGCCCGGCGATGCGCTGCAATGCGTGATCATCGACAAGCTGCCATTCCCGCCCCCCAACGACCCGCTGGTCGAGGCGAGGGTGAAGCAGTTGAAGGCGCAAGGCCGCGATGCCTTCAACGATTACTTTGTGGCCGAGGCCGCTGTCTCGTTGAAGCAGGGGGCCGGCCGGCTGATCCGCACGGAGACCGACCGGGGGCTGCTGGTGATCTGCGACACACGGTTGCGCCAGTCCCGTTACGGGTCGCGCCTCATCAGGGCTATGCCACCGATGACTCCGCTTGAAACCGGCGAACAGGCGCTGGCCTGGTTGCGCACGCTGGGCGGGCCTTGACGGGCCCGGCTCAGCTCACCAGAGGCGCCACCAACTCCGGTCTTCGCCTCGGACCCCACCATTGGCCAGAAAGCGGCTTTGCGGGAAATTGCCCTTGAGCACGCGGTCGGCGTCATCGCGCAACTGGACGAGGCCCAGCTTGTCATAGGCGCGGCCCATGATGTAGAGCGCCTCCTCGATCGCGGGAGTCTGTGGGTAGACCGTGACGGCCTGCTGGGCCCGATTGGCAGCGGCGATGTAGGCGCCACGGCGCAGGTAGTAGCGTGCCACGTGCACTTCGTAGTCGGCCAGTGCATTGACGATGTAGTCCATGCGGACCTGGGCGTCCGGCGTGTACTTCGAGTCTGGGAACTGCTCGACCAACTGCTTGAACGACTGGTACGCGTCGCGCGAGGCTTGCTGGTCACGTTCTGAAAGGTCTTGCCGTGCGAGCCGATTGAGGATGCCGGAGTTTTCGTTGAAGTTCACCAGCCCGCGCAGGTAAAGCGCGTAGTCCAGGCCGGGGCTGGACGGGTTGAGCTTGACGAACCGGTCCAGCGTCGACAGGGCCTGTGCCTTCTCGCCGGCCTTCCAGTTGGCATAGGCCAGGTCGAGCTGAGCCTGCTGGGCGAGCAGGGTGCCGCCAGTGCGCCCCTCGACACGTTCCAACTGCCTGATCGCATTCAGCCAGCCGCCCGAGGCCATGTCTGCCTTCGCGTCTGCATACAATTTCTCTGCCGATCCCTGGATGTCGCCATCGTTCGGCGTGGAACCGCAGCCAGCCAGGACAATGGCCAGGGACGTCAGGGCGGCACGCGTGAGCGGGCGGCGGAACAAGGCATGGATCATGGGTGGGCGCGCAGCGATCATGGGCGGCGCACGGTGGTCTGCAACAACGCGAAGGATTATATGGGGGGCCTACCCGCACCCGATGCGCTGCCCGGGGTGGACGAGGCGGAGGTCGACGCCGGCCCCGAGACCAGGCTCTGGCAGCTTGAGGCGACACACCATGGCCAGCGCCTGGACAAGGTGCTGGCGACGCTGGTGCCGGTGTTTTCGCGCAGCCACCTCCAAGGTCTGGTGGCGGCCGGAGAAGTGCGGCTGGATGGCGTGGTCTCGTTGCAACCTTCACGCAAGGTGCGCGCCGGACAGACGTTGCAGGTGTCGCTGGTGCCGCCCGCCGAGGCCCGTGCCTTCACGCCCGAGGCCATGGCGCTGGAGGTGGTGTACGAGGACGCTCACCTGCTGGTGATCCACAAGCCGGCGGGGCTGGTGGTTCACCCGGCAGCGGGAAACTGGTCCGGCACCTTGCTGAATGGCCTGCTGGCACGGGATCCATCGGCCGCCCACCTGCCGCGTGCTGGCATCGTGCACAGGCTGGACAAGGACACGTCGG
>CAYJEC010000610.1:0-2438 GCA_964369025.1 uncultured Ideonella sp.
TCCCAGGCCGGCACAGTGCCGCGCTGCGGTGCGCAAGTGCCGCTCGCGATCCTGGGCGCTCAGGCGCTCGCCCGAGATCAGCAACGTGTCCAACCAGCCGCGAATGTTGGCCAGCGGCGTGTGCAGATCGTGCGAGATGTTGCTGATCAGCTCCCGGCGCTGGCGGTCACTGTCTTCGAGCTGATGGATCTGCTGTTGCACCCGCCGCTGCAGCGCTCGCGCGTCGTGGCACAAGCGGTCGATCTCATCGCCTTCGAAATGCGCCGAGTTGCTCTCGCCTGAGCCAGGCCGAAACGCCGCCAGCTCGTCGGCCAGCCGCCGAAGGCGCCGCAGCACATGGCGCTGCAGGGCCAGAGTCGTCGCGCCGCCCAGCAACAGGCTGGCGGCGAGCACGGCCCACCAGGCAGTCTGCCGTGCGCGGTCGGCGTGCTCCTCGGCCACCCTCGTGGCCCGCTCACCGCGCAACACCAGGTAGAGCCACCCGCCACCCACCGGCGCCAGTGACACCAGGTTGCGGCCACTCTGCAGGCGCGGATCGTCGCCGTAGATTGGCAAATCGGCAGGCTCGCCGGCCGGGAAGGCGCGCGTCAATGCCTGCACCGGCGTCAGGTCTACCCGGTAGCGGGCCGGCTTCTCCGGCGCCAGCGTGTGCGACACGATCGACCCGTCGGAGGTCAGCAGATAGGCCTCGAGCGACGGATGAATCATCGAGATGTACATGCCGATGTCGGCCAAAGTGTCCGATCGCCGCGCCGACACGCCATTGGCCAGACGGTCTGCGTGGCGCTGCACGACATAGCTCGCCAGGCCCAAACTCTGGGACTGCCATTGCGCGTCG
Source organism: uncultured Ideonella sp. (assembly GCA_964369025.1). Taxonomy (GTDB): domain Bacteria; phylum Pseudomonadota; class Gammaproteobacteria; order Burkholderiales; family Burkholderiaceae_C; genus Ideonella. The sequence continues at coordinate 839 of CAYJEC010000610.1, forward strand.
GCGGACGCGCGCGCGGCGTGCGTTTGCCAAGCCACCAGCGCCAGGCCGCTGGCGCCCAAACCCAGCAGCACGGCCAGTGCCAAACGCAGATCGATTCGACGCCAGAAGCTCATGACGGCTGCGCCTGCGGCTCCTCGAAGCGATAGCCGCGGCCCCAAACGGTGTGGATGAACCCTGCCCCGATCTTGTTGCGCAAACGGTTGATGTGGGTGTTCACCGTGTGTTCGTAGCCGTCGTGTCGGGTATCCCAGACGCGGTCCAGAAGTTCACTGCGGCTGAAGGCGCGGCCAGGCTCACGGGCGAAGCACCACAGCAGCTCGAACTCAAGTTCAGTGAGCGACACCTCGTCGCACCCCAGCCATACGCGGCGTTGCAGTCGATCCGCCCGCAACGCCCCGCGATTCAGGGTCACGGGTTCATCGTCCAGTGCCGGGCGCCCGCGCTCATCGACTCGCCGCCAAAGCGCACGCACACGAGCAGCGAGCTCGAGCACGCTGAAGGGCTTGGTGAGATAGTCGTCAGCACCGAGTTCAAGCCCGAGCACCCTGTCGAGTTCTGCGCCACGCGCGGTCAACATCAGGATAGGCACGCGATCGCCGGCCTGACGTAAGCTGCGGCACACATCGAGCCCGCCCAATCCAGGCAGACGCAGATCCAGCACGATCAGGTCCCATGGGCCATGCTGTTGCGCCGCAAGCAGACCCGCGAGTCCATCACCTTGCGTATGCACCTGGGCCGGAAGTTCGGCCAGATGCAGGCAAAGCAGGCGCGCCATATCGGGCTCGTCTTCTATGACCAGCACGCGGCGAGGCGATCGGGTTGCAGCAGCTGGCAGCATGGTGGGTGATTGTGCCGCGGTGGTGTTCATCGGAGTCGGTCACGTCGGCTATGGGGGTGGGGAGGCGCCCCACCCCACTCTCAGCAGCTTTGACTTCTCAGCGCACAACGCGCACGCTGACTTGTGCCACCGCGTTTCGCCAGTCGCGCGAGGCGGCCTGGAAGTTGGCCACCCCGTGCATGCCACGATGGACGTGCACGAACCCCTCGCCGCCACCGACCTGTGCCCCACCGCCTGGGCCGCCGCACTCCGCAAAGAACGGGCCTGGAATCGACGAGCACAGTTCATCGTTCACTTCAGTGCCTGCGTCGTAGGCAGCCGCATCCAGGCGCGTCTGGCCTGAACCCGGCACGGGCAAGCTCACAGCGTTGAGTGCCACGAATGCGTCGTTCGTGGGAATCAACATTGCAGCCAGGCTCAGGCGGTCGCGCAAGGGATTGGCCTGGATGCGAAAGCTGATGGTCTTGCCAGGCCCCAGCAAAGCGTCGCCGGCCACGGTGGCAGTCACCTGTGGCAGGCTATCGAGCAAGGTCTTGAGTGGCGTCACATCACCGCCCTCGGCCAGGGTGCGAAGCTGCGGGCTGGCCGGAGTGCCCGCCGCGAAAATGGAAACCGTCGGCCTGTGAGTGGCCAGCAGCAGCGGTGTGAAGCTCTGGTTGTACGTCGTGTTGACAATGGTGACCTCGTAGTTGACGAGGTATTCGGCGTGGGCGGGTAGTGCGGCCATTGCCAACAACGTGGCGGCGGCAAAGGTGGAAAGGT
>CAYJEC010000611.1:0-2436 GCA_964369025.1 uncultured Ideonella sp.
CGTTGACCAGGCAGCCGATGTTGCCGTCCAGGCTGATGTAGGCCAGGTCGAACTTCGAGGCCTCGACCTCCGCCGGATCTTCTTCGTCCAGGTCGCGGTAGGCGACAATCTCGGGGTGGCGGAACAGCGCGTTCGCGTCGAAGTTGAACTTCGCGTCCAGTGCGATCACGTTGCCCTTGCTGTCGCGGTTCAGCGGGTTGATCTCCACCAGCGACGCATCGGTCTCCATGTAGCACTTGTAGAGCTTCTGGAAGATGTCGCAGGCTTGCGCGGTGGAGTCGGCGGGCATGCCGATGCCATCGGCAATTTCCTTCGCCTGCGCGTCGGTCAGGCCGACCAGCGGATCCACGAAGACCTTGATGATCTTCTCGGGCGTGCTGTGGGCGACTTCCTCGATGTCCATGCCGCCTTCGCTGGAGGCGATGAACGCCACCTTCTGGCTGGCACGGTCGGTCACGACCGACACGTAGTATTCCTTCTGGATGTCTGCACCGTCTTCGATGTAGAGGCGCCGCACCAGTTGGCCTTCGGGGCCGGTCTGGTGGGTCTTGAGCTGCATGCCGAGGATCTCACCGGCCAGTCGCTTGACGTCGTCCAGGGTCTTGGCCACCTTCACGCCGCCACCCTTGCCGCGGCCGCCGGCGTGGATCTGCGCCTTCACGACCCACACTGGGCCGCCCAGCTTCTGAGCCGCTTCCAGCGCTTCCTGCACATTGAAGGCCGGGTAGCCGCGGGGCACCGGCACGCCGAATTGGCGAAGGAGTTCCTTGCCTTGGTATTCGTGGATCTTCATGGGGCTCTTTTCGTGAGTTCAGGACGAAATCGGGGCGATCGGATTCGCCGGCATTCAACCGCGGGGCGCCCCCTCGGGCGGCTCCGGCGGGGGATTTTGCGTCACTTTGTTGATACCGGGCTGACGAAACCAGCGCGGGAAGTGCAACCTCACCGCCTCGCCATGGCTGACCAGCGCGTGGCAGCGGTCGAGCTGGAACGGCTTCTCATCGCTGTCGCCGTGCGTGACAAGCACCTCGCCAGCGAAGGCCTGGACCACGGCCGTGGGCAGCACATCGGCCAGTTCGGTCAGGTGGGTGCATCCGCGCAGCCCGCCGGCGCGCTCGCGCACCGCTCGCTTGAAGCCCGACAGAAGGTTCAGGCCGACAAAGGACTGGTAGGTGTCACCATGCTGGTCGCATTGCCCGGGAAACGGCGTGGCACGCGATTCGGCGCCCGCCTGAAGCACGTTGAACTCGGTGTCGACGATCAGCCTCAGATGCAGATCATGGATGGGCTCGCCGGCTGGTCGAATGCCACCTGGGCGCCCCGTCGGTCGGCTCTTGATGTCGACGACCTGTGCGTCGATCTCCCACAAGCCATCGCTGCGCGCATAGGCCTGGACCTGGATGGAGCGCTGGTGCTTGAGCTGGCGTTGAGCGTCGGCGGGGGGCAGCGGCATGGAATGGGCACCCTTGCCGGGGCCGGCGCACGGTTGGCGGGGGCTGTGGACCGGATGTACCTCTACTGTAACACGCGTGCTGCAGTGCAACATTCGCGGCCGCCGACGGTCAGTCGTCGGCGCCTCGGCCCCCCACCACGCGGCGAACCACCTCGGCCGCAAAGCCTCTGGCCGCCAGGAAGCGCATCTGTTTCGCGCGCGCAGGGGCATCGGCAGGCGCTTCGCCACCGAACTTGCGGCGCCAGACCTCGTGGGCGCGCGCCAACTCGGTCTCGCGCAATTGACGTGCCGTGTCGGGGTCGAGCTCGACGCCGTGGCGCGCCAGCTCCTGGCGGATGAGGGCGGAACCTTGCCGTGCGGCCCGTGCATGGACACGGCTCTCGGCGAAACGGGCGTCGCTGAGGTGCCGAGCTTCCTCGAGGAGGTCGAGCAGGGACTCCACTTCTGCCTTGCCCCGCTCGGCGTCGAAGGCATCGGGGGCCAGGCCCTTTTCGGCTGCGTCCCAGGCGGCGCGCTTGCGGGCGTGGGCAAGCAGCTTGCCGCGCAACTCAGCGCGGCTGTGCTCGCGGCGAGCCAGCAGGGCCAGGGCCTGGCCTCGAAGGCTGAGCGGCGGGCGCTTCATGGCCGGTTGCGCCCGCCCCTCGCGGCAGGATTACGCCGCCTTGGGCGCCAGCAGGGGCACGCCCATGGCCTCGCGCACCTTGTTCTCGATCTCGTAGGCCAGTTCGGGGTTCTCGCGAAGGAATTCGCGCGAGTTGTCCTTGCCCTGGCCGATCTTCTCGCCGTTGTAGGCGTACCAGGAGCCAGATTTGTCGACGATCTTGGCGGCCACGCCGAGGTCGATGATCTCGCCCTCGCGGCTCGTGCCCTCGCCGTACAGGATGTCGAACTCGGCCTCCTTGAAAGGCGGGGCGACCTTGTTCTTGACGACCTTGACGCGGGTCTCGTTGCCGATGTTCTCCTCGCCCTTCTTGATCGAGCCG
>CAYJEC010000612.1:0-1511 GCA_964369025.1 uncultured Ideonella sp.
CGCAGCGCCTTGCGGTAGCCCTCCGGGCGCGGCATGCCAAAGTTGCGCAAACCGCGCTCCTTGGTGTCCCGCCCCTTCTGCTGGCCGATCACCATGCAGGCCTGGCCGTTGAAACGTGCCAGCCCGCCGACGATGGACAGGTCGTCTGCGAAGGCGCGGTCACCGTGCAGTTCCTGGAATTCGGTGAAGCACTCGTTCACGTAATCCAGCGTGTAGGGGCGCTGGGGGTGGCGCGCGATCTGCGTCACCTGCCAGGGGTTGAGCTGGGTGTAGATGTCCTTCGTGAGCTGCAGGCTCTTCTTGTCCAGCCGGTCGATCTCTTCGGAGATGTCGACAGCCGACTCGTTCTGCACATAGCGCAACTCTTCGATCTTCGATTCCAGTTCGGCGATCGGTTGCTCGAAATCCAGGAAGTGACGTTTGCTCATCGGTGTTCTCGCCAACGAAAGGTTCAATACTCGACCGGCAACGGGTCCAGGCTGCGCCAAAGGTACCAGGTGGCCACCGACCGGTAAGGTGCCCAGCCCTCGCCCAGCTCGCGGGCCTCGGCGCGCGAGACCGGCTCGCCGCTGAAGTAGCTTTGGCTGATGCCCTTGAGCAAGCCCAGATCATCCAGCGGCAGGACGTTCGGGCGCATCAGGTGAAATATCAGGAACATCTCGGCCGTCCAGCGGCCGATGCCACGGATGACCACCAGTTCGTCGATGATGGCCTCGTCGTCCATCGCCTGCCACTGGTTCACGTGCACCGTGCCATCGACGAAGTGCCGGGCCAGGTCGCTCACGTACTCGACCTTGCGTTGCGACAGGCCGGCGCCGCGCATGGTCAGGGCTTCCAGTGCCAGCACGTCTTCCGGCGTCAGCCGATGCGGCACACCACCCACCAAAGCGGCGAACTTGTCCCACACCGACTGCGCCGCCTTGACCGAGATCTGCTGCCCGACGATGGATCGCGCCAGCGTGGTGAAGGCGTCGCCACGGCTGCTCAGGCGGGCCTCGCCGAACTGCGGGATCAGCTTCTTCATCACCCGGTCGCGCTTGGACAGGTGCTTGCAGGCATCGTCCCAGTAGTCCGGGGTCACCCCCGTCGTTTGCGCCTTGGCCGGCATGTCAGGCCTTGACCCAGGTGGTGCCTTGCGGCGTGTCTTTGAGCATCACGCCGGCGGCCAGCAACTCGTCACGGATGCGGTCGGCAGCGGCGAAGTCGCGGGCCTTCTTGGCGGCGTTGCGCTCGGCGATGCGGCTGTCGATGGTGGCTTCGTCCAGCCCCGATCCGGCACGCAGGAACTGCTGCGGATCCTGTTGCAGGATGCCCAGCGTGGCGCCCAAAGCCCGCAGCTGGCCCGCTGCCTCGGCCGAACTGCTGCGGTTCACATCGCCAGCGAGCTCGAAAAGCACCGCCATGGCACCGGGCGTGTTGAAGTCGTCGTCCATCGCCGCCTTGAACGCGGCTGCCCGCGGTTCGGCCCAGTCGATGCTCGCCAATGGGGCCACGCCTGCAGCGGACTGCAG
>CAYJEC010000612.1:1521-2435 GCA_964369025.1 uncultured Ideonella sp.
GTCGTCGTCCATCGCCGCCTTGAAGGCGGCCGCAGCCGGTGCCTGCCAGTCGAGCGGCGGTGACTCAACGACCGGCACAGCGCCCAGCGCGGTGTAGAGGCGGCGCAGCGCACTGCGCGCGTCGTCCAGGTTGGCGTCGCTGAAGTTGAACGGGCTCCGGTAGTGGGTGCGCAGCATGAAGAAACGCAGGGTCTCGCCGTCGAAACGCTGCAGCACGTCACGGATGGTGAAGAAGTTGCCCAGCGACTTGGACATCTTCTCGTTGTCGACGTTCAGGAAGCCGTTGTGCAGCCAGTAGTTGACGAACGGGTGCCCGCTCGCCCCTTCGCTCTGCGCGATCTCGTTCTCGTGGTGCGGGAACTGAAGGTCCATGCCACCGCCATGAATGTCAAAGCGCTCGCCGAGCAGCGCGCAACTCATGGCCGAGCATTCGATGTGCCAGCCGGGCCGGCCGGGGCCATAGGCGCCGTCGTACTTGGCGTCGACGGGCTCTTCGGGCTTGGCAGACTTCCACAGGACGAAATCCAGCGGGTCTTCCTTGCCGTCGGCGACAGCCACGCGCTCGCCGGCTCGCAACTCGTCGAGGGATTTGCCGCTCAGCTTTCCGTAGCCAGGAAACTTGCGAACCGAGAAATTCACGTCGCCATTGCCCGCACGGTAGGCCAGGCCCTTGCCCTCCAACGTACCGATCAGCGAGAGCATCTGCGGCACGTAGTCGGTGGCGCGAGGCTCGTGGGTGGGCGGCGCCACGCCAATGGCGCCGATGTCGGCACGCATCGCGGCGATCATTTCGTCGGTGAGTTCCCGGATGCTGATGCCACGCTCCACCGCGCGCTTGATGATCTTGTCTTCGATATCGGTGATGTTGCGCACGTAGGTCACCCGATAGCCCAGCACCTCGAGCCAGCGACGGG
>CAYJEC010000613.1:0-2431 GCA_964369025.1 uncultured Ideonella sp.
GCCACCTCGGGCAGGCTGGCGGGCAAGGCGGGTGTCAAGTCTTCGTCGCCACCACCTTCGACCGACACGCGGCGGGTGGCCAGCAGCACCAGCGGGCCGAAGACGGCGGCTGCAATCACCGCGTTGCGCACGTTGCTCATGCCAGCCACCTGGCCCCACAGCATCGAGCCCGCTGCCGAGCCGCCCATCAGGGCCATCTGGTAGATCGACATGCCGCGCGCCCGCACCCAGTTGGGCAGAGCCAATTGGGCCGAGATGGTCAACGAGTTGGCGGTACTGATCCAGGCCATGCCCGCCACCACCATGGCCGGCAGCGCCACCCAGACTTCGGGCGCAAAGACCACCACCAGAGACATCACCGCATGGGTCAGGGTGCCGTTGCGGACGATATGGTGTCGGTCGAAGCGGGCCCGCAGCTTCGGGAACCACAGCGCCGCCACCACGGCGCCGCCACCCAGACAGGCGAGCATCACGGTGAAGGTGCCCGGGCCACCGCCGTGCAGTTGGCGCGCGATCAGGGGCAACAGTGCCATCAGGGCGGTGGACTGGAGGAAGAACAGGAAGATGCGCAGCAACACCGCACGCATGCGCGGCGACTCACGCACATGCTGAAAGCCCACCCGCATGGCGCCAACGAACCGCTCGCCGGGCAGCGCGCTCTCCTTGTGCTGGGATCTCCAGCGCAAGATCAGCAAGAACGCCGTGAACGCCAGCACCGCGTTGAGCACGAAGACCCAGGCGCTGCTGAAGGCAGCCAGGATGCCCCCGGCCACCACCGGCCCGACGATGCGCGACAGGTTCATCGCGATGCCGTTCAGCGCCAGGGCCTGCGGCAGGTGGGCGCGCGGCACGATGTCCGGCACGATGGCCGCGAACACCGGCCAACGCATCGCCAGGCCGATGCCGTTGGTGAAGGTGAGCGCCAGCAGCAGTGGCGCGGTCAGCGCATCGGCCAACGACAGCACGGCCAACACCACGGCGTTGAGCGCCACCCAGAGTTGCGTGGCGGCGAAGTAGCGGCGCCGGTCGAGGATGTCGGCCAGCGCACCGCTGGGCAGGCCCAACAGAAACACAGGCAGCGTGGACGCCGCCTGCACCAGGGCCACCATGGTGGTGCTGGTGGTCAGGCTGGTCATCAGCCAGGCGGCCGCCACGTCGTTCATCCACATCGTCACATTGGCGGCCAGCCAGGCCAACCACAACATGCGGAAGACCGGGGTCGCGAACGGCGCCAGGGCGGATGCGGAGGCTTCGGCGGTGGGCGGCGAGGTGCTCATCGATGCGATGGTGGCGCAAAGCAAATGCCCCGCACAAGGCGGGGCATTCGAGTTCAGTGGATGGGTACGATCAATCTGCGTCCTGGAAGGCCTCTTCGCGCTTGTTCTTGATCGACGGCAGCAGCACCACCACGATCATGGCCGTGGCAGCCAGCAGCAAGCCCGCGGACAAAGGGCGCGTCGCGAAGGTGGTCCAGTCACCCCGCGACAGCAGCAGCGCGCGGCGCAGGTTCTCTTCCATCATCGGGCCCAGGATGAAGCCCAGCAGCAGCGGCGCCGGCTCGCAGCCGAGTTTGTAGAAGATGTAGCCGACGACACCGAACATCGTGGCCATGTAGACGTCGAAGTTGTTGTTGTTCAGCGTGTAGAGGCCGATGCAGCAGAACACCAGGATCGCCGGGTAGAGCAGGCGGTACGGCACGGTCAGCAGCTTGATCCAGATGCCGATCAGGGGCAGGTTCAGGATCACCAGGATCGCGTTGCCGATCCACATCGAAGCGATCAGGCCCCAGAACAGTTCGGGGTTGCTGGTCATCACCTGCGGGCCGGGCTGGATGCCCTTGATGGTCATCGCGCCGACCATCAGCGCCATCACCGCGTTCGGCGGGATGCCCAGTGTCAACATCGGGATGAACGAGGTCTGCGCACCCGCATTGTTGGCCGACTCCGGGCCCGCGATGCCGCGGATGTTGCCCTGCCCGAACGGCACCTCGCCGACGCGGCCCTTGGTCTTCTTCTCGACGGTGTAGGCAGCAAAGGAGGCCAGCAGCGCCCCACCACCGGGCAGCACGCCGAGGATGGAGCCCAGCGCCGTGCCACGCAGCACCGCCGGGAAGGCATCGGTGAAGTCCTGCTTGGTGGGCCACAGGCCCTTCACATCCTTGGTGAAGACCTCGCGGTGCTCGGCCGGGCGGCCGAGGTTGGCGATGATCTCGCCGAAACCGAACACCCCCATCGCGATGGTGACGAAGCCGATGCCGTCGGTCAGCTCGGCGATGTCGAAGCTGTAGCGCGGCACGCCGGAGATCACGTCGGTGTTGATCTGGCCGAGCAGCAGGCCCAGCAGGATCATGCAGATCGCCTTGACAAGTGAGCCCGAGGCCAGCACCACGGCGCCGATCAGGCCCAGCACCATCAGCGAGAAGTACTCGGCC
>CAYJEC010000614.1:0-2429 GCA_964369025.1 uncultured Ideonella sp.
TCGCTCCGGACGTGGGCGGCGGCTTCGGCTCCAAGATCTACCTCTATGGTGAGGAGACTGCGCTCGTGGTGGCCAGCAAAATGGTCGGCCGCCCGGTGAAATGGACCTGCGACCGCAGCGAGGCCTTTCTCTCCGACGCCCATGGCCGCGACCACGACAGTCTGGCCGAGTTGGCACTCGACAAGGACGGCAACTTCCTCGCGTTGCGGGCCACCACCACGGCCAACATGGGTGCCTACCTCTCGACCTTCGCGTCCTGCATCCCGACCATCCTGCACGCCACGCTGCTGGCCGGCCAGTACAAGACGCCCAAGATCTGGTGCGAGGTCACCGCGGTGTTCACCAACACAGCGCCGGTGGATGCCTACCGCGGGGCGGGCCGCCCCGAGGCCACCTACCTGCTCGAGCGCATCGTCGAGACCGCTGCACACGAGCTGAAGGTGGATCCGGCCGCGCTGCGCCGCCGCAACTTCATCACCACCTTCCCCTACGCCACCCCGGTGGGCCTGACCTACGACACCGGCGACTACGAGGCCACCCTCAGCCGCGCCATCGAGCTGGCCGAGGTGGGCGGCTTCGCGGCGCGCAAGGCGGCCTCCGAGGCCAAGGGCCTGAAGCGCGGCCTGGGCTACTCCTGCTACATCGAGGCCTGCGGCATCGCGCCGTCCAGCGTGGCTGGCGCGCTGGGCGCGCGGGCTGGCCTGTTCGAGGCCGGCGAGGTGCGCGTGCACCCGACTGGCAAGGTCACCATCTTCACCGGCTCGCACAGCCACGGCCAAGGCCACGAGACCACCTTCGCGCAGGTGGTGGCGGATCGCCTGGGCATCCCGATGGAGGACGTGGTCATCGAGCACGGCGACACCAGCAAGGTGCTGTTCGGCATGGGCACCTACGGCTCGCGCTCGCTCTCCGTCGGCGGAACCGCCATCGTCAAGGCGGTGGACAAGGTGATCGCCAAGGGCAAGAAGATCGCGGCCCACTTGCTCGAAGCCGCTGACGGCGACATCGAGTTCGAGGGCGGCGTGTTCAAGGTGGCCGGCACCGACAAGAGCGTGCCCTTCGCCTCGGTGGCGCTCACTGCCTACGTGCCGCACAACTTCCCGCACGACAAGCTGGAGCCCGGCCTGAACGAGAACGCGTTCTACGACCCAAGCAACTTCACCTACCCGGCGGGCACGTACATCTGCGAAGTCGAAATCGACCCCGCCACCGGCCATACCCGGGTCGACCGCTTCACCGCCTGCGACGACTTCGGCAACGTGGTCAACCCGATGATCGTCGAGGGCCAGGTCCACGGCGGGCTGGCGCAAGGCATCGGGCAAGCGATGATGGAGCACGGCGTCTACGACACCGAGAGCGGCCAGTTGCTCACCGGAAGCTACATGGACTACACCATGCCGCGCGCCGATGACTTCTGCCACTTCACCGTCGAGACCGTGAAGGGCACGCCCTGCACCCACAACCCCCTGGGGGTGAAGGGCTGCGGCGAGGCCGGCGCGATCGGGTCGCCGCCGGCGGTGATCAACGCCATCTGCGACGCGCTGGGCCTGAAGGACATGCCGATGCCCGCCACGCCGCACGCCGTGTGGCGGGCCATCCAGAACAACCGCTGAACAGGCCTCAGGAGACACACACCATGCAAGCATTTGCTTATCAGACCCCGGCCTCGGTGGCCGACGCGGCCCGCGCCGCAGGTTCGGCCGACGCCAAGATCGTGGCCGGCGGCCAGTCCCTCCTGGGCTCGATGAAGCTGGGCCTGGCGGCTCCGTCTTCGCTGATCGACCTGGGCGGCATCGCGGCGCTCAAAGGCATCACAGTGGCCAACGGCCAGGTGACCATCGGCGCGATGACCCCGCACGCGGTGGTGGCCGCCTCCAAGGAGGTGGCGGCAGCCATCCCGGCACTGGCCGAGCTGGCGGGCAAGATCGGCGACCGCCAAGTGCGCAACCGCGGCACCATCGGCGGCAGCCTGGCCAACAACGACCCGGCGGCCTGCTACCCGGCTGCCGTGCTGGGCCTGGGTGCCACCATCCACACCGATCGCCGCAAGATCGCCGCCGACGACTTCTTCAAGGGGTTGTACGAGACCGCGTTGGCCGAGGGCGAGATCATCACCGCGGTGAGCTTCCCGGTCCCGGAGAAGGCCGGTTGGCAGAAGTTCAACCAGCCGGCCTCGCGCTTCTCCATCGTCGGCGTCTTTGTCAGCAAGGGCCCGGCCGGGGTGCGCGTGGCGGTCACTGGTGCCGGCGCCTGCGTGTTCCGCGCCAATGCGCTGGAAGACGCGCTGACGCGCAACTGGGCGCCTGCAGCGGTGGCCGCATTGAGCGTCAGCGCCGACGGGTTCAACACCGACCTGCACGGCTCTGCCGCCTACCGCGCGGCGCTGATCCCGGTGTTGGCCTCGCGCGCCGTGGCGGGGAGCTGACATG
>CAYJEC010000615.1:0-2421 GCA_964369025.1 uncultured Ideonella sp.
TCTCCTCGGCCTTCTTCTTGCCCATGGCGCGGCGCAGCATGTCGGCGCCGCCCAGGCTGTAGCCGCCCAGCACCTGGGCGGTCTGCATCACCTGCTCCTGGTAGACCATGATCCCGTAGGTCTCGGAGAGCACCTTCTCGACCAGCGGGTGCGGGTACTCCACCTCCTCGCGACCGTGCTTGCGCGCCACGAAGCTGGGGATCAGGTCCATCGGGCCGGGGCGGTAAAGCGCGTTCAGCGCGATCAGGTCCTCCAGCCGGCTGGGTTTGGCGTCGCGCAGCATGCCCTGCATGCCGCGGCTTTCAAACTGGAACACGGCTTCGGTCAGGCCATCGGAGAACAGCTTGTAGACAGCCCGGTCGTCCAGCGGCAGCGTCTCGTAGTTGAAATTCTTCTGCTCGGGGTAGCGGGCGACGATGAAATCCTTGGCCAATTCCAGGATGGTCAACGTGGCCAGGCCCAGGAAGTCGAACTTGACCAGGCCAATGGCCTCAACATCGTCCTTGTCGAACTGGCTCACCGCCGAATCGCTGCCCGGCTGCTGGTAGAGCGGGCAGAAATCGGTGATCTTGCCCGGCGCGATCAGCACGCCGCCAGCATGCATGCCGATGTTGCGCACCATGCCCTCCACGCGCGCGGCCAGGCTCAGCAACTCGGCCACCTCCTCCTCGGCGGCTTCGCGCTGCTCCAGCTCGGGGGCCTCCTTGCGGGCATAGATCAGGCCCGGGTCGGGGTTCTCGGGCACCTTGGCCAGGGTGACCGATTTGCCCGGCGGCGCGGGGATCAGCTTGGCGATGGAATCGACATGGCCGAAGCCCATGCCCAGCACGCGGCCGATGTCGCGCAGCGCCGCCTTGGCGGCCATGGTGCCAAAGGTAGCGATCTGGCTCACCGCCTGGCGGCCGTATTTGTCCTTGACGTAGTCGATGACGCGGTCGCGGTTGCCTTGGCAGAAGTCGACGTCGAAGTCCGGCATCGAGACCCGCTCGGGGTTCAGGAAGCGCTCGAAGAGAAGGTTGTACTGCAGCGGGTCCAGATCAGTCACCGACAGCGAGTAGGCCACCAGCGAGCCGGCGCCCGAGCCCCGGCCGGGGCCGACCGGGCAACCGTTCGCCTTCGCCCACTTGATGAAATCCGACACGATCAGAAAGTAGCCCGGGAACCCCATCTTCAGGATGGTGCCGATCTCGAACTCCAGCCGCTCCACGTAGCGCGGGCGCTCGGTGTCGCGGCGCGCCACGTCCGGGTAGAGCAATGCCAGGCGCTTTTCCAGCCCCTCGAACGACTCCTGCCGGAAGTAGGCCTCGATCGGCATCGGCGTGCCATCGGGCTGGATCGGCGTCGGGAAGGTCGGCAACTGCGGCTTGCCGAGCACCAGGCTCAGGCTGCAGCGCTGGGCGATGGCCACGGTGTTGGCGACGGCCGACGGGATGTCGGCGAACAGCGCCTCCATCTGCGCCTGGCTCTTGAAGTACTGCTCGCGCCCAAAGCGCTTGATGCGCCGTGGGTTGGCCAGCGTCTCGCCCTCGGCCACGCAGACCCGCGCCTCGTGGGCCTCGAAATCGTCCGGCTCCAGGAACTGCACCGGGTGGGTGGCCACCACCGGCAACTGCAATGCCGCCGCCAACGGCACGGTGGCACGCACCAGAGCCTCGTGCGAGGGCAGGCCGCCGCGTTGCAGTTCCAGGTAGAAGCGGCCGGGGAACATCGCCGCCAGCTTCTCTGCTGCCGCCCGGGCGCGCACCAGGTCACCGGCCAGCAGGGCCGTGCCGACAACACCGTGCTCGGCACCGGAGAGCACGATCAGGCCATCGCCCAATTCGGCCAGCCAGTCCCAGGTGACCCAGGCCTGTGCGCGCTGAACGTTGCGTGTCCAGGCCCGCGCCAGCAACTCGCTGAGGTTCAGGTAGCCGCGCGCACCTTGCACCAGCACCAGCAGGCGGCTGGCGGTCTTGTCCGAGCTGCCGTCCAGCGGCTCGACCCACAGGTCGGCGCCCAGGATGGGCTTGACGCCCTTGCCGCGGCAGGCCTTGTAGAACTTGACCGCGCCAAAGAGGTTGGCAAGGTCGGTGATGGCCAGGGCGACCTGGCCATCCTTGGCGGCGCTGGCCGCGGCATCGTCGATGCGCAAGGTGCCATCGACGACGGAAAACTCGGTGTGGGACCGCAGGTGGACAAAGGGCATCCGGCATTTTACGGAGCCCGGCGCCCCCCGCCAGCCCGGGCCCTCAGCCGGTCATCAGATCCCGGCTCGTTGCAAGGGCGCGGCCAACGCGGCGCGCAGGCTCTCGGCGCTGTCGGTCAGGTGGGCGCGCGCCTCCGGGCTCAGGCCGGCGCGCTGGGCGGCACCCTGCAGGCGCTCCAGCAGGCCGCGCGCCTCGGCACGCCACAGGCCGCGTGCATCGGCCCGGCTGCCCGGCG
>CAYJEC010000616.1:0-2414 GCA_964369025.1 uncultured Ideonella sp.
GGATGCCTGCGGCGACAGGCGCACGCGGGTAGCCCCGCAGGATGCCAGCGCCGCCCCATGCTCCAGCAGGTTGTGCACGCCGGCCGATTGAATCTGGGTGCCGTTGAGCGCCAGGAACGACTGGCCTTCGGTGCTGCGGACCAGGCGGCCATCAGGGTCGTCCATGCAGGGGTAGCCGCACTGATCCTTGGGAACGCCGGCATGGCGCGCAGTGAAGCAACGCGCCGAGAACGACAGAGGCAATCGGCCAAAGGCCCACACCTCGGTGACTATGGCGCCGCCGTCGGGTCCGCGCACGGGCTGTCCCGCCGGGTTGATATGGGCGACCGCAGCGAGCGACAGCTCCAGTGGCGGCACCCAGCGCAGCACGCCCAGATCGGCATGCTCGCGCAGCGCGGCCTGGCTGTAGACGTTGACGTGCGGACCCAGCACCAGCGGCACGCGGCCATGCAGCAAGGCCAGTGCCGACGCATCGCCGGCCTCCACGGCATGGCAGGCGAGATCGGCGTGGCGCTCGATCAGGCGCAGATCGGCCTCGGTTTCCACCAGCGCTTGCGTGGCCAGGATGACCTGCTTGCCGGCCTGGGTGAGCTCGCGCGCCAGCGCCAGCCAGTCGTCCAGGCGCAGCTCGCGGCGGCGCGCGCACACCACTTCGCCCAGGACCACGCAGTCGGCGGGCGATTCGGCGATCTCGGCGTAGAAGTCCAACAGGCGTGCACGCGACCAGAGGTACAGCACGGGTCCTACGGTCAGGCCGAAGCGTAGGGACTTCGATTCGGATAGATGGGACAGCGCCGGGGCCTGAGCGACGGACGTGTCGCGAGCAAGGTGGTGAAAGGCATCCATGGGCGGTTCCTTCATCGCCAGGGGCGCTCGAACGCACCCAGCGTGGTCTGCGCCCCTTCCGCATGGCGCGACAGCGCCTGGGTCCATGCCGGCTGGGGCTGGAAAGCCTGGCTTTGCGCGGCGGCAGCGCAGGCAGCGTCGATCGCCGCGCGCCAGGTACGTGTGACATCGCCCACATAGGCGGCGCTGCGCTGACGGCCCTCGATCTTGAAAGCGCGCACGCCCATGGCGATGAGCTGTGGCAGGATCGCCATGGTGTTGAGGCTTGTGGGTTCTTCCAGCGCATGCGAGCGTTGGCCATCCACATCGAACCGACCCTTGCACAATGTGGGGTAGCCGCGCGGCTCATCTGGCGCGTAATGGTCGATCAGTACACCGCCCAGCCGGGCGCGCACGCCGTCGGCCCCCTCTTGCCATCTCACGGCCGATGCCGGAGAACAGACTCCGGCCGTGTTGGGCGACTGTCCGGTGGCATAGGACGACAGCGCGCAGCGGCCCTCGACCATCACGCACAGGCTGCCGAAGGCGAAGACCTCGATTTCCACTGAGGTTCGTTCGATGATCTTGGCGATCTGATCCGCCGCCACCACGCGTGGCAGCACGGCCCGCTGCACACCGTAGCGCTGGCGGTAGAACTCGATGGCCGCATGGCTGGTGGCCGAGGCCTGCACCGACAGGTGCAGGCGCAGGCTCGGCAGATGACGCGCGCAGTAGCCCATCACCGCGGTGTCGGCCACGATCAGCGCGTCCGCGCCCAGTTCGGCGGCCTTGTCGGCCGCGGCGAACCACGGCTCGGGGTGACGCGCGTCGGCAAAGGTGTTCAGCGCCATCAGCACCTGAGCGCCACGCCGATGCGCGTAGGCGATGCCTTCGCGGATCTGTGCCTCGTCGAAGTTCAGGCCGGCGAAGTTGCGGGCGTTGGTCGCGTCCTTCAGGCCCAGGTAGACGGCATCGGCGCCGGCATCCACGGCCACGGTGAGGGCTCGCAGGCTGCCGGCTGGGCAGACAAGTTGGGGGCTTGAGGGCAGGTTGGTGTGCGTGGCCAGCATGGGAGAAGGGGGGCCGGCGCGCGATGCTGGCCTCGGATGGCAGGCAAAACGGAGGAGTCTAGAAACGCGCCGCAAGTATGGTCTTGCGCTAACGCAAAGAGGTATCCCGAGTCCACTGGCTGAGATCGCCCAAGAGCATGCGCTGGATCAAATCCACTTCGACTGATCGCCTAGGACACTACATATAGCGTTTTAGTCCAGTACCAAACACTATAGGTAGCGCATGCAGCATCAACTCCAGGTGAACCCGTTCGCGCCCGTGGCGGTCATCAAGCGCGAAGGCCAGAGCGCGCCGTTCCAAGTCGGCAAGATCGCCGACGCGCTGGCACGCGCGGGTGTCGCCACCGGCGAGTTCGACGTCGTGCGTGCGCAGGACCTGGCACAACGTGTCACCGCGCGGCTGGCCGGCCGCGTGGCGCACATCGAGCGCATCCAGGACGAAGCCGAGGCCGTGCTGATCGAGTCCGGCCATCTCGAAACGGCGCGTGCCTACATCGCCTACCGCGAGCAGCACCGCCT
>CAYJEC010000617.1:0-2412 GCA_964369025.1 uncultured Ideonella sp.
TGAGCAACCGACCTGCCACCCGGGCCTGTGCATCGGTGCACAAACGGGCCGAAGACACGCGCAGCGAACAGACATCAACGGAGGCAGCTCGGAGTTCGGCGGTGTGCCCAATCAACCAAGGTTCCATCCGCGAAGCTTCGACCTCGGGATGGAACTGCAAAGCCAAAGCGGTAGGCCCTGCGCTGAATGCCTGAATTGGCGTCATTTGCGTGGATGCCAGCAACGTTGCGCCTTGCGGCAGATCCAAGGCATCGCCATGCCAATGCAGCACGTCCAGCCCAGCCAGATGTCGCAGCGGTGAGCCGGCCCTGCTGCGGTAAGTGAAACCGGCGCCCACGCGATCTCCTTGGTGGGCAGCGGCGCCACGCGGGCGCCAAACCCGGACGCGATCAGTTGCGCGCCGAGGCACAGGCCCAGCAGCGGCGCTGTCTGGGCAGTCGCCGCTGGATGCCCGCGACCTCGTCGTCAAGCCACGGGTAGTCGTCGATGTCTCCGACGCCGATCGGGCCGCCCACCAGTTCGGCAGCTTCTCAATCCTGCTTGGACAGCACATCCATGCCCGCTTGTACGTAGTCGATCTCGTAGTCCGGTTGCTTCAGCACAGGCTCGAACAGACCCAGATCTTCGAAGACCAGGTGACGTATGGCGACGCATCTCATGGTCATACATCCACGTCACACGCGCCGTCGGCGCAAGCTGTCAAGTTGTTCCGGCCGGCTGCCGATGCAGCGGCATCGACCGGTGGGTTCGAAGACGCCTCGGCCAGCAACTGACCGATCACCGCACCGAGCTGCAGGTCGTCGATCTGGCCGAAGTGGCTCAGTCGCACGCGTCCCTGTGGGTCGAAGACCACCACGCTGGGCGTGCCACGCAGGCCGTAGGCCTGCATGGTCAGCGGCACCGAGCCTCCAGGGTCGGCCTGGTCGACGCCGACGGGGAACGAAATCCGGTACTCGTCCAGGAACACGCGCAGCGCCTGAGGACCCATCACGTCGTGATGCTCGAAGACGGTGTGCAAGCCGATCACCGCCACCCTGTCCTGTGGGAACAGGCGGTGGATGCGCAAGGCCTGTGGAAGCCCGTAGGCCACGCAGCCCGGACACAGCATCTGGAAGGTGTGCAGCACCACCACCCTTCCGCGCAGGCCATTCAGGGTGACCGGCGTAGGCGAATTGAGCCACTGGCTGACCTGCAGCGGCGGGGAGCTGTTGGAGGTGGTGATCATGTTTCAGCGCGATGTGGGTAGCGCCCGGCGCGAACGTGCGCCAGGCGAGGTTGCTTGGCCTCTTCGATTCAGGTTCAGGCGGCGTGGCGCAGCTTGACAGCCGGAAAGTCCACCGGCACGGCGAACGCCACGTTGACGTAGTTGGTGAACAGATTCAAGGCCACATGAGCCAGGATCTCGACGATCTCTTCATCACCGAAACCGACCGCACGCAACGCTTGCACATCGGTATCGCCCACTTGGCCGCGGTCATTGACGACCTTCAGCGCAAAGCGCAGAGCGGCCTGCGTCTTGGCATCGGTCGACTCACCGGCTTGTGCGTGTTGCATCTCTTCGGCGCTGGCGCCGGCCTTGCGGCCCAAAGCGGTGTGGGCAGCCAGGCAGTACTCGCAGGCATTGCGGTCGGCCACTGCCACGGCGATCTGCTCGCCGAGCTTGGACGCAATCACGCCGCCGCCCAGGGCGCCGAAGGCCGACCACATGCTCTTCAGCGCGGCCGGTGAATTGGCCACGGCGCGGAACATGTTGGGCGTGGTGCCGAAGGCGGCATGGATGGGGTCGAGCAGCGCTTTGCGGTCGGCGGTGGTGGCGTTGCGGTCGATCAGGGGAACGCGGTTCATGGTCAATCCTTCAGGTTAAGGTCGGTGGGAGGAAAGCGGATGGGGATGGATCGAAATCGAGGGCTCAGAACTGGCCGTCCTTGACGTAGGGGTAGCTCCACAGGATGGTCTGCATCAACACCGACTTGACCCAGGCGGCGTGCATCTTCTCGACGTCGGCGGCCGAGGCGCCCTTCTTGGCCAGGAACGGCTTGAGCGTGGTGGTCACGGGGATCGTCAGCGCCGACAGGTAGCGGAAGTTCACCAGCGGCACGCTGTCGGCCTTGTCGGTCTTGTTCTTCTTGGGCGTGGTGTGGCGCAGGCCGATCTCGTACTGGTAGTCCAGCCAAGCTTGGTCGTAATTGGCGTCGGCCGTGTCGGTGATCCATTGGCCGAAGCGCTTGCGCACGGCCCCTAAGTAGGCTCCGTCCGGAGCGCCGGTCTTGTTGTTCTTGAAGTACACGACCAACTCAGGTGTGGAAGCGACGAAGCCGTACCAGACATCGAGGATGGCCTCGTGCTGGTCGGCCAGGATCGGCTTGCTCATGCGCAGGTAGCGAATGTCCTCGTCGGTGAACAGCAGCGTCT
>CAYJEC010000618.1:0-2407 GCA_964369025.1 uncultured Ideonella sp.
AGGTGTCCTGGAACAGGATGATGGTCTGCGTCAGCAGCACCGGCAGCATGTTGCGGAAGGCCTGCGGCAACACGATCAGCTGCATGGTCTGGCTGTAGGTCATGCCCACCGCGTAGCCTGCATGCACCTGGCCGCGCGGCACGCTCTGGATGCCGGCCCGCATGATCTCGGAGTAGTAGGCAGCCTCGAACACCGTGAAGGTGATCATGGCCGACAACTCGGCCCCCATCGGGCGCCCGATCATCAGCGGGATCAGCAGGAAGAACCACAGGATCACCATCACCAGTGGGATCGAGCGCAGGGTGTTGACGTACAGCGCCGCGGGGGTCACCAGCCAGGGCTTTCCGGACAGCCGCATCAGAGCCAGCAGCGTGCCGATGACGATGCCGCCGACCATCGCGACCAGCGTGAGCTGGATCGAAAACAAGAATCCCTTGACGACGAAACTGGAGACCACACCCCAGCTGAGGAAGGCAAAGTCGAGGTTCATCTCACCGCCCTCCACCAATGAGGCCGGGCACCTGCATACGCGTCTCGATCACCTTGGCAATGCGGTTGATGGTGAAGGCCGAGATGAAGTAGAGGAAGGTCACCGCGAGGTAGATCTCGATGCCGCGCGACGTCTCCTCTTGCGCCTGCATGGCGAACTGGGTCAGTTCGGCGATCGACACCGCGAAGGCCACCGACGAGTTCTTGACGATGTTCATGCTCTCGCTGGTCAGCGGCGGGATGACGATGCGAAAGGCCATGGGCAGCAGCACGTAGCGGTAGGTCTGCGGCAAGGTCAGGCCCACGGCAAGGCCGGCATAGCGCTGACCCTTGGGAAGGCTCTGGATGCCGGCCTTGACCTGCTCGGCGATGCGCGCGGAGGTGAAGAAGCCCAGGCCCAGAACCACCAGCACGAAGCTGGGCACATCTTTCAGCGGCGGGATCAGCGACGGGACCACGTGGTACCAGAGGAAGATCTGCACCAGCAGCGGGATGTTTCGGAACAACTCGGTCCAGCCATTGCCCAACCACACCAGCGGCTTGCTCGGCGTGGTGCGGAAGATCCCCATCAGCGAACCCACCAGCAGGGCCACCACCAGCGCCAGCAGCGCCACGGAGAGCGTCCAGCCCCAGGCGGAGAGCATCCAGTCCAGGTAGGTGATGTCTCCGCCGCTGCCAAAGCAGCGCGGGATCACCTCACCGTCGATGGTGTTCTTGCAGAACACCTGCCAATCCCAGTTTGCCAAGGCAAATCTCCGTTCGCGCAAAGAAAAGGCGCGGCAACCGTGGGCCGCCGCGCCGTCAGCCTGCTGGCCCGATCACTTCTTGGCGTAGTCTTCCATCGGCTTGTCGTTCGGCGCCGCCCAAGCTGCCTTGGTGGCGTCGGATACCGCCAGCCCCACCTTGGTGTTCGCCGGGGGAATCGGCTGCAAGAACCACTTGTCGTAGACCTTGGCGATCTCGCCCGACTTCATCATGCCCTCGAGCGTGCCGTCCACGGCCTTCTTGAAGGCCGGGTCGTCCTTGCGGATCATGATGGCGATCGGTTCGACCGACAGCACCTCGCCGACGATCTTGTAGTCGGCCGGCGCCTTGGACTTGGAGATCAGGCCCGCGAGGATCTGGCCGTCCATCACGAAGGCATCGGCGCGGCCGGATTCGACCAGCAGGAAGCTGTCAGCGTGGTCCTTGCCGAACACCTCCTCGAAGTTCACGCCGGTGGCACGCTCGTTCTTGCGCAGCGTCTGCACGGAGGTGGTGCCGGTGGTCGTGGCGACCTTCCGGCCGTTCAACTGGCCGATCGAGGTGATGCCCGAGTTGGCCTTGACCGCGATGCGCACCTCTTCGACATAGGTGGTGACGGCGAAGGCGACATCCTTCTGGCGGGTGGCGTTGTTGGTGGTGGAGCCGCACTCGATGTCCACGGTGCCGTTCTGCACCAGCGGGATCCGGTTCTGCGAAGTCACCGGCTGGTACTTGACGTCCAGCTTGGCCAGGCCCAGCGACTTCTGCACGTCGGCCAGCACCCGGGTGCACAACTCGATGTGGAAGCCCACGTACTTGCCGTCGCCCAAGGTGTAGGACAGCGCGCCGGAGGACTCGCGAACGCCCATGGTCACCGCGCCGGTGTCCTTGATCTTCTTCAGCGTGTCGGTGGTCTGGGCCTGGGCAGCGCCCAGAGCGGCGAACGAGGCCAGGACCAGCAGGGATGTCTTCATGCGAACTCCTTCGAAGGGAACAACAGGGTGCAGGTGTAACGTCATTTGCAGGCGCATGGCCTACGTGCAAGCCCGTAGCGCCGGAGCGAAACTAGCAGGAACCGGGCCGGCGGATGCGTTGGGCGCGGACTGTAGCGGCCGGCCGGGGCCGCCGCCAATGCCGATTGTCTGCCCCATCATGCAGATTACGCATGCCCACT
>CAYJEC010000619.1:0-2404 GCA_964369025.1 uncultured Ideonella sp.
GTGTTGTGGATGATCATGTTGAGCTGCTCGGTGCCCATCATCACGCCCGAGATGCCGCCCAGGAAACCGAAGCCGATGATCGAGATGAACACGCCCGAGAAGGTGGGGTTGCTCCACGGCGCCTTGCGCAGCCATTCGAACAGGCCCTTGGTGAAACCCTTCTGGCGCTGCGCCACTTCCATCGCGCCCGGGATGGTCAGGCCGTGGATCATCGAGGCCAGCACCGCGAAGTACATGAAGTAGCTGGTGTTGACGACCTTCCAGCCGGTCGACAGCCCCGGGTCGGCCAGCAGGTGGTGCGCGCTGGCCAGTTGCAGGAACAGGATGTAGAGCAGGAAGGCGGTGCGGCTGACACGTTCGCTCATCGGCTTGGCGCCGAAGGCGATGGCCGCCACCAGGTACCACACCGAGATGTGCGCCGCGACGTTGATCTGCTGTGACGAATGCCCGAAGGCCCACCAGATGGTGCGGTAGACGAGCGGGTCGACTTCCTTGACCACGCCCAGCGACATCAGCCAGGTCGGGATCAGGATGATGGCGCCCGAGGCGATGGTGAAGACCGCGATGATGGCGGCCGTGATGGCCCCGAAGGTGACCAGCGGCACCGAGCCTTCGTAGGTCTTCTCGCGCTTGGCGACCACCAACGTGCCGAAGAAGACGAAGACCGCAATCAATGCACCGACGGCGAAGAGGATGAGCCCCAGGTAGAAGTTGGGCTCGGCCATCATCGGCACGTAGGACGTCATCATGACGCTGGACGCGCCGCGGAAGACCGCGATGTTGTTGACCACCGAGCCGATGAGCATCAGCGCGAAGGCCAGCCACGCGACCTTGGGCGTGGCGATGCGACAGCGCAGCAAGGTCGAGGCACAGAAGTACAGCACCGCGATCTCGAAGAAGATGATCCAGTAGATCAGCATGTCGATGCCGTGCGCCGTGAGCACCATGTAGAAGGTGTCGGCTTCCAGCCAGCGCACGGCCGGCCAGCGTGTCAGCACGACGCCGATGGCGAGCACGCCGCCGAACAGCAGCCAGACCACGGCGATGAAGGCATTGGCCTTCATCAGCCATTCGGCCTGGTGTTCGAACTGCAGGCCCGAACGCGGGCAGGTGCGATAAGTGGTGGTGGTGCTCATCGCCCGTTCCTCATTTCACGTAGACGCGACCGACCATCTTGTGATGGCCGATGCCGCAGAACTCGTTGCACACCACCGAGTAGGTGCCCGACTGGTTGGGTGTGACGGTGACCACGTGCTCGAAGCCGGGCACGATCTGGATGTTGATGTTGGCCGGCTGCAGCGAGAAGCCGTGGTTGTAGTCCATCGACGTCAGGTGCAGCTTGTAGGTCTTGCCCTTCTCGAGTTCGAGCACGGGGTAGAAGCTCCACAAGCGCGCGATGAAGTAGACGTCGCTGCCTGCCGGGGGTGCGACCACCGGCGTGGCGTTTTCGTCCTTCTCGATGCGCACCGTGTACTTGTCGACCATGGCCTGGGTCTTGGCCATGAACATCTCGGGCGTGGTGCGGTAGGTCTCGGTGGACAGGTTCTGTTTGCCCCAGACGTGCCAGCCGACCATCATGGCGAACATGATCAGGCACCAGATCAGCGCGATGGCGATCCACGTGCCCTCGACACGGTCGATCGGGTGTTTGTACCAAAGGCGTTCGGCGGGCGGGAGGATGGCGCTCATGGGGCTGTCCTCGCCTACTTCGCCATCGGCAGGGTGAGGATGTCGACGACGCCCCAGACGGTGTAGACCATCATGGGCACGAAGACACCGATGAACAGCAGCAGGAAGGGGTTGTCGAGCAACTGCTGCACCCAGGGCACGGGGTCGTTTTCGTCGTCGTGTGTGTCGTGCGTGTTCATGGTCGTTTCTCCTTCGTCGGGTCGCAGGCGCGCAGCGGGTGCTGCATGGCCCGAGGCCCCGGGGTGGCAGGCTCGGGGCATTCTGTGGCGCGCACGCCGCAGCGAAAAATGAACCAGTTCAAGGATTCGCGGCGTGACCCACCCAGGAAGACCCGCATGCCCGCGAACACGTGGCGGTGCGTTGATGCGCCCGTTACGATGAATCGCGAAGCCTCCTGCCGATGACCGAAGACCGCCGCCCCCTCGAAGACCGCCGCCTCCTGACGCTGCGCCGGCTGGCCTGGGCCTGCCTGCTGCTGATGCTGGTGGTGACGACCGCCAGCGCCTGGCTGCGCCTGGCGCAGCCGCGCCCGGCCTGTGTCGACTGGCCCGGTTGCCGCGGTGCCGACCGTCCCGCCGCGGCGGCGGTTGCGCCAACGCTGCTGGGTGCGCCGGGTGTGCTGGCGCTGGTGCGTGCCACGCACCGCGGGGCCGCCACGGCGGTGTTGCTGCTGGTGCTGACCCTTGCGGTGCTGAGCTTGGCACGCACACCGCGC
>CAYJEC010000620.1:0-2401 GCA_964369025.1 uncultured Ideonella sp.
GGTGGACGACGGTCTGCAGCAGTTCGGCGCTGGCCTCTGAGATGCGCCTGGCCAGGAACAGATCGTCGAGCACGACCAGGTCTGGTTCGACGAAGCTGCGCAGCAGGGCGGCCTGCTCGGCGCTGCTGCTGAGCGCGTGGCGCGCGAACTCGGTGTCGGCCTCGACGTAGCGCACGTCGAAGCCCTGCAGGGTGGCCTGGTAGGCCACGGCCTTAGCCACATGGCTTTTGCCGGTGCCGGGCTTGCCGATGATCAGTGCGTTGCCACCCTCGCCGATGAACTTCAGCGTGTGCAGCTCGAAGCAGGCCTGGCGCGGCAGCTTGGGGTTGAAGCGCCAGTCGAAGTCGGCGAGCGTGGGTCGCTCGTCAAGCCGTGACTGCTTGAAGCGCCGCTCGGTCAGGCGCGATCGGCGCCGGTCGAGTTCGTCCTGCAGCATGGCGGCGAAGGTGTCCAGGAAGGGCTCCTGCGTGCTCTGGGCCTGCATCACGCGGGTGCTCAGGGTGGCGGCGATGCCCGACAGGCGCAGCTCGCGCAGGGCGCGTTCGATCTCGTGCATGTTCATGCCTTGAACTCCATGTCGGTAAGCTGGGTCGGGGTGCTGGCGCTGGCGCTGATGTTGGCGACGGTGCTGATGTCGTTCTGCGCGGCGCCACGCGCGAACAGTTCGGCGTAGTCGTCGCCGCCGCGGATCAGCGCGTGCTCCTGGGTCAGCGCGAGTTCGCCCTGCGCCGGGGCGGCATCGGCCTGATCGATGGCCGCCAGCGCCTCGGCCACCAACTTCTCGGTGGCAGCCTTGACGTGCCGGTAGCTGTAGATGCCGTCGGCGAGGGCGCGCGTGCAGGCGCTGTTGACCAGGCGGCGGGGGTATCGCTCGGCCAGACTGACGATGCCCCACAGCTTGCGTTGGCCGACACGGCCTTCGATGGCGAACAGCAGTTCGCACAGCCGCTCGGCGTCCACGCCGATGGCCTTGGCCTGGCCCAGGATGTGGCGCGTCTCGCGCGAGGGGTTGAACACGCGTTCGTCGGCCGGCAGCACCACCGTGCCCGGGCGTTCGGCGCGAGGGTGGCTGCGCAGCAGGGCCTGGGAGGCCAGGTCACGGATCTCGATGCGGTGCTCGAACATGCGCACCAGCACCTTGCTGCCGATGGGTGCCGGACGGGCCGCGTAGCTGCTGTGGTCCACCCGCACGCAGCTGTCGTCGCAGACCGTGCGCTGGGCCTCGGTGAAGTACTGCATTCCCATCAACGGCAGTGGCTGCAGGTGGGGACCCTCCTCCTCGAACATGGCGCGCACCTGGCGGCGCTCGCTGCCGTGGATGCGCGAGGCCGCCCACTTGGCCTCCCAGTGTTCGAGGAAGATGTTCTGCTCCTCGATCGTCTCGAAGCGCCGGCCCTTCAGCGCCGTGGCCTGGGTGTGGCCAATGGCGTGTTCGACGGTGCCCTTGCGGTTGGGGTCACGCACGCGCGCCGGATCGGCCACCACGCTGTAGTGCTTCAAGGTCGCGGCGTAGACCGGGTTGAGTTCGGGCTCGTACAGGTCGGGCTTGAGTACGCCCTCCTTGAGGTTGTCGAGCACGACGTAACGGCAGCTGCCGCCGAAGTGACGCCAGGCCTGCTCATGCAGCCGGGCCCAGGTCTGCTGGCTCGAGCGCCAGACAACGAATCGGAAGCTGCGCCGCGAATAGCGCAGCGTGGCCACGAACAGCCGCGGCTTGCGCCAGCGCTCGGTGCCCGGCACGCGCGTGAGCGCCCCCTCGCCGTAGTCGACCTGCATCTCCTCGCCGGGCAGGAAGGCCAGGCGGTCGAACTGCTCAGGCTCGCGGTGGCGCAGCTTGAGCGCGAAGCGCTTGACCGAGTTGTAGGCGCCGGCGTAACCGTGGCCATCCACCAGATCCTGGTAGATGGCCATGGCGTTGCGGCGCAAGCGCAGCTGGGCCTCGATGAAGGCGCGGTGGGGCTCGCAGGCCGAGGCCGTCGCCGCTGCCACCGCCGACAGCGGTGATGCCAGCCCTGGCGCCGGTGGCCAGGGTGGGGGAATTTGCTGCGCCACTCCGGCGGTCACCGCCAAGGAGCCGGTGGCCACCCCGGGGGAGTTCGACGCTGCGGAGGTGGCGAACCGCCTCTGGTAACCGCGGATCGTCTTGCGATCGATCCCCGTGACCCGCTGGATCTCTCGCTGGCTGGCGCCGGCCTCCAGCAGAGTCCAGACGGTTGTCTGTAGATGTGGCTTCAAGACGTTCACTCCTGGTATCCCCTCGGCATTGAGGGGGTGGAAAGTAACGTCCTGCTCGACCCTGACCGACCAGCCTCGCCGGCCTGATCAGCGCCTCATCAAAGCGCGCTCAGGGTGGGGGAGTTTGAGGTGGCCATGGGTGGGGGAGTTTGGGTGGCCACCAGGG
>CAYJEC010000621.1:0-2400 GCA_964369025.1 uncultured Ideonella sp.
CAGCGCTTCGCTGTACCCGGTGGCGACATCCACCTCCAACAGCATGTCCGGAAACTGTACGCTGCCAATCAAGTTGTAGATGGTCTCGCGTGTGCGCACCGGCTCGGCTTGATCCGGCAGTGTCGTGATCGCAGGCAGGTGGAGCATGCCGTCGGCGCCGATCTCGACCTTGCCGCGCCGCTGGGCCTCTGCCACCGCAGACATAGCAGCCATCAAGTTGGCCAGCAAGGGCTCCAGGAATTCGGCCGCCGACTTGGGCATGCCCAGCAACTCAACCTGCTCGTCCCGTTGCAAGACCCAATCCGCCGGCGGGATGAGCATCTGGTCTCGCTCCCGAAAACTCAGCGAGTGGTCCAGCCAGACACTGCCTCGGCGAAGGCTCTTGCGCAGCGACATCATCGTGCAGGCCTCGAACGCCCGAAACCCTGAGCGGGGGTCCAGATCGCGGACCAGGCCGTGCCAGGCTGTGCCTACATCCGGCAGCGGTACGCCCTCCTTCAGCTCGGTCACACCCTTGCGCTGCAGATCCGTCCAGGACTTCCACTGTTCGAAGCCCGGATCGCCGGGGCGGCCACCGAGGTCCAGATCTTTCAGCGCTCCCAGGCAAGCGCGCACGCGCTGGCTGTCTTCCGCCAAGGCCTTGCGAACCAAGGACACGAAGCTGCCGCTGGCGGCTTCGCCGAGCTCGGCGAGCAGTTCTCTGGCTTCCAGGACTCTCGCCTGCCAGGTCTTCGTTTCGTCGTGCAGGACGGATCGCGCCTTGGCCGCCTGCTGGATCAGGCCTGTCGTGCCCCGGACACGGTTTGACTGGGCCTTGTCCGCCGCCTCGCGGAACAGTTGCTGGCTGCGCCGGCTGGTCTGCAAGAGGGCGACATCGGTGAGTTCGAGCAGGGTCACCCGCAGGAAGCAGACCAACTCGATCAGTTGGCGCGATGGCTTGATCTCTCGCGTCTTCACAGGGCGCCTGGCCTGGACCTGACGGGCATAGGCCTGCTGCTTGGCCAACGACACGGCGCTCAGATTCCAGTCGTGTGCACCGAGCTCCTTGAGGTAGCGGACCTTGTCGACGGTTTCGGTAAGAGTGCTGGGGCCGTGACGCTTCGACGGGGTCTTCAGCCACTCCAGATGCGTCGTGTCGGTGCCCGGCCGAGCGCTGTATGCGGCGTCGACAACTTTCTGGGCCGCTGCCGGCGGCACCGCGGCATTGACCGCGCCGAGGATCTGCGCCTCCACCGCTGCAAATGCGTCACGAGCCCAGTCCTGCAGGCGGCGCGCTCCTGGGATCAGGATGCGCCGCGTGAACAGCCAGTGGCTGGCCGACTGGACCAGGTCATCGGCGTGGGAGGCGTCGGCTGCTTGGGCCAGCAGGGCCGCGGTCAGCGCGGCTTCGTCGTCGATTTCAAGTTCGCGCAGGCCGAGGTAGGTCTTGGCCCAGCGCTGGTGCTTGAAGAGGGTCTGCCGGCGCTTGTAGATCGACCGCAGGCTGGCGATGGACGGCGGCGACACGGCCAGGACCTGGGCGGTGTGCCGGAGGAGGTTTCGGGGCAGCACGTTGAAACCGTCGAGCGGTCGACCGGCCACGCGCATGAACATGAGCATCAGCGCGGCGGGCAGGCGGTGGTCGCTGCGGAACTGCTCCCGGAGGGTCGCCACGTCCGCCGACGTGAGCGAAAAGAACTGCTCCCGATCAAACTCACTCAGGCGAGGCGGCAAGGCCTCTTGGCCGACGAAGCGCAGGGCGAAGGCGGGCATGGGGTTGGGCAGCGGCAGGTGGGCGGTCAATGTACCGCCGCGGCTTCCGTCAACCCAACTGAGTGATCAGCTTGCGGGGGTGGCGACCCGCGGGAACCCGCATGGATGTTGGGCTTCAGGCGAAAGCGCACCAATCTGCACGAAAAGTACGACTACCCCGGAGCCCACTCGACTTGGCAGGGGCACTGTCAAGCGTTGGCCAGAGGCCGCCGTACAAGCGCCAGACTGGTCGCAAGCAGCAACAGCATGGCGCCAGAGGCTCGGTCGATCCGGACTCGCGTCGACGCCGCGTCGAAGACCCGCGTGGCGCGCTCGCCCGCCATGGCGTAACCAATCATGGTGACCAGATCCAGCGTGCCGAAGATCAACGCCAGCACAGCGTACTGCGCCACCTGGGGCTGCGCCGGATCAACGAACTGCGGCAGCAGTGCGGCAAAGAACAGGTAGGCCTTGGGATTGGTCGCAGCGACGAGAAAGCTGCGCAGGAACATCGCGAACGAAGAGGGTGGGCAGTACGGCGCGCGGCCTGGGGCGAGCGAGCGAGGCGCTGCCGGCGCCTGCAGCAGCCGCCCGCCGAGGTAGGCCAAGTAGGCCACCCCCAACCATTTGACGACGGCGAACGCTGACGCGGATGCCGCTAACAGCGTG
>CAYJEC010000622.1:0-2400 GCA_964369025.1 uncultured Ideonella sp.
TTTCTCTCACAAACTATTGACGGTCAATAGTTTTATGGTACAATATGACTCATGGTGTAGGAACAAAGAACGGTTCTGCACCAGGCAGCAAAGACCACCATCAACCGAGCAAAAAAGGAGCTTCGATCATGGCCAGCATCAATACTTTCACCATCGTGGGCAACGTGACCAAGGACGTGGAATTGCGCTACACGCCCAGCGGCACGCCTTCCGTGACCTTCACTGTCGCCGTGGATAACGTCTATTTCGACCGCGACGGCAAGAAGCACGAAGAAACCGACTTCATCCCGGTGACGACCTACGGCAAGCAAGCCGAGAACGACGCCAAGTTTCTGAAGAAGGGTTCCACCGTGGCGGTGATGGGCCGGATTCGTAGCTGGTACAAGCAGGCCGAACGCAAGGGCGGTTTCAACTTCGAGGCCGAGCGCGTGCAGTACCTGGGCCGCCCCAGCGGCAACCGTGCAGGCGGTGACGCTGGCCAGCAGCAGCAAGGCCCCGGCAACGCCGAGCACGATGACTGGATGCGCGACTACGACAGCACCGAGCAAGCCGGTCAAGGCCGCCGCTGATCTTTCACCCTGGCGCACAAGGCGAGCAGGCCGAGCGCGCCAGTTTTCAACCCCTAGACCATCATCAACTCACTGGAGAAACCACCATGCAACTCGCAAGCCGCTTCCGCAATGCTTCCGGTATCCGTGCCGACATGCCCCTGTCGGATGACCAAATCCGCGCCGTGGCCCCCTCGATTTTTGCCGAGGCCGCCCACGAAAGCCGCTCCGCGCGTTACACCTATATCCCGACCATTGACGTTCTGAACGGCCTGCGCAAAGAGGGTTTTCAGCCCTTCATGGTTTGCCAGACCCGCGTGCGCAACGAGGAAAAGCGCGAGCACACCAAGCACATGATCCGCCTGCGCCACGCCGACCAGATCACCGGCCGCGAGGCGAACGAAATCATCCTGCTGAACAGCCACGACGGCACCAGCAGCTACCAGATGCTGGCCGGCATGTTCCGCTTTGTGTGCTCTAACGGCATGGTATGCGGCGAGACAACCAGCGACATCCGCGTGCGCCATAACGGCGACGTGGTGGGCGAAGTGATCGAAGGTGCTTTCAAGGTGCTGGACAGCTTCGAGGAAGCCACCGCCCAGCGCGAGGCCATGCAGGTGCTCACGCTCAACCAGGGCGAACAGGCCGCCTTTGCCCGCGCTGCACTGGCCCTGAAGTACGACGACCAGGACAGCGGGGCCGTGCCCGTCACTGAATCCCAAATCCTGGCCCCGCGCCGCTTCGAGGATCGCCGCGACGACATGTGGACGACCTTCAACCGCGTGCAGGAAAACATGATGAAGGGCGGACTGCGCGGCCGCAACCGCAGCGGCCGCACCACCACGACGCGCCCGGTCAACGGCATCGACCAGAGCGTTAAGCTGAACCGCGCCTTGTGGGTGCTGGCCGAGGAAATGCGCCGCCTGAAGGGCTAACCCGAGCCGCCCGGCCACGCTGGACGCGCGGCCGGGCCTCCCTCCCACCACTACACGAAGGACGACACCATGAGCAGCCACCACGAATGGGCCGAGGAAGTCACCGCCCAGCACGACGCGCAAAAGCCCTATGCCCCCGAGAACGGCCAGCCCTTGCGGTTCAAAGCCGGCGATCCAGTGATCTACACGAACCCGGCAGGCATTGAGTTTCCCTTGCGTGTCACCGGCTTCTATCAGCGCCCGGCTTCGCCGTGCGGCCAGTACGCGAACGGCGCGCGCTACCTGCTGGACTGGGATTGCCCGTGGTTCCCGGTTCCTGAATCCCGCTTGCGCCTGGACGAATCCCGCGCCGCGCCCGAGCTGGAGGCCGCCGCCTAAATCGGAGCGCCGGCCAGCGGCCGGCGCTGCAACCCGCTGACGCGCACCAGGGCGAGCAGGCCCGCGCGTGAGCTTCACCCTTAGACCATCCAACCCGAGGATATGACCATGCGCAAGACCGCCACCGACACCGCCACCAACGAACTGATCCGCCACGCTATCGCCGCATGGGGTTACTTGGTGCGCTGGGGTTCCCGCCTGACCCTGGCCGAGTTCGCGGCCGCGATCCGCCGCCACTCGACCCATGAGCGCGCCGAGGCCCTGGCCGCCGCGCTCGAATCGGCCACGGGCTTTGTGGCCCGCGACTGGCGCGGCTTCCGCGCCAACTGGCAATGCTGATGACCACCGCCCGCCTGCGCGGGCGGGCGCTCTTGGGGCTGCGCCCCGCCGCGCGGCATCCTGCTGGGCTGGGCCGGTGCGGCTTCGCCGTCCCGGCGTGGCCCTTCTCCGGGTGTTCGCCGTGGGCGTGAGAGCTGGCCAGGGCTTCGGTTCCCGGAAGCCGAAACGTGGGCTTTGCCCGGCGTGTGCAAAGCGCGGTA
>CAYJEC010000623.1:0-2391 GCA_964369025.1 uncultured Ideonella sp.
CTGCTGGCCGACCACCCGGTGCGCGGCGAGCCGCATGACTTCATCATCTTCAAGCGCGATCTCGTGCGCCCCAAGCAGGTCTACACGCTCGACGAGTTCCCGCTGGCCGTGAAGGACCCCAAGGAGTCCGGCGTGTTCCGCAGCGGCAAGAAGGTCACCGTGAAGATGACCTCGCAAGCCCCGGCCTTCAGCCTGCGCGAGTTCAAGCTCAAGAAGGGTGACGAGGTCACGCTGATCCTGACCAACCTGGACAAGATCGAAGACCTGACGCACGGCTTTGCGATCCCGAACTACAACGTGAACTTCATCGTGAACCCGCTGGAGACCAAGTCGGTGACCTTCATCGCCGACAAGCCCGGTGTGTTCTGGTGCTACTGCACGCACTTCTGCCATGCGCTGCACCTGGAGATGCGTACTCGCATGATCGTCGAAGCTTGATTCGGAGCATTCCCCTGAGGCGCTGCGCGCCTTCCCCCTTCTCTCTGCGCGCTTCGCGCTCCGGGAAGGGGGACGATGCACTCGCTGCGGGGCGGCGCGGCCGGCGTAGGCCCTTGCTCTGCATCCCTGGTCTGAGGGCGCGCCAGTCGCATCGATTGCGCCCCATTTTTATGCCAAATATTGCTCTAGCGCTTTCTGAATAAGCGCTAGCAGCTATCAAAAAGATAGTCCCATGACATCCCTCGGTCGGCGGTTCTCCGCACTTGTTCTGGTCTTGCTGTTGCCTTTGTTGCTGCTGTCGCGTGCCCATGCGGCGGCGGGTGCTTACGAGGCAGAGCTGCCGGCGGAACTGGCCACCGCGCGCGACCTGTGCGCCCTCGTGCCCTGCAAGGATGTGTTTCCGGGCGCCACCCATTTTTCTGAACGCAAGGGCCAGCCGCCCTACGTAGAGGCATACGACCAGGCCAGCGAGCCGCGCAAGCTGCTGGGCTACGTCATGCTCTCGACTGACATCACCGACACCCCTGCCTACTCGGGCAAGCCGGTGGTCACGCTCATCGGCATGGACACGCAAGGCCACTTTGTGGGCGTGAAAGTGCTCAAGCATTCCGAGCCCATCCTGCTGCTGGGCATTCCTGAATCGGCACTGCTCAACTTCAACGCCCAGTACCTGGGCAAGTCGGTGGCCGACAAGATCGAGGTGGGCCAGTCGCGCCCCGATGAGAACGTGATCGGGCTCGATGCCATCTCGGGCGCCACCGTCACCGTCATCGCGCAGAACCAGGTCATGATGGCCTCGGGCTCGGCCGTGGCGCGGCAGGTGGGCATCCTCGCGCCCACGGTGCGCGAACCCGCACGCTATGCCGAAACCGGCAAGCGCCTGACCTGGGCCGACATGGTGCAGCAAGGCGTGGTGCAACGCCTGCGTGTGCAGCCCGAACAGGTGGGGCTGGACAAGGGCCCCGAGCCTTTCATTGAACTGTGGTTTGGCGACCTGAACCACCCCGACCTGGGCAAGAGCCTGCTGGGCGACAACGGCTGGAACAATCTGCGCCTGCAGCTCAAGGAAGGCGAGCACGCCTTCTTCATCATCCGCACGGGCGGCAAGGAATCGTTCAAGGGCTCGGGCTTTGTGCGCGGCGGCATTTACGACCGGGTGCAGGTGCGCCAGGGCGCAGATTCCTTCACCTTCCGCGATCTGGATGCGCTCAACCTCTATGGCCTGGATGCAGCTGGAGCCCCGAGCTACAACGAGTCCGTCATCTTCATCATTCGCTCGGCCGCGTTCTCTGCCGCCTACCCGTGGAAGCTGAGCTTCCTGGGCAACCGCGTGGACCGCGCCACGGGCACCCGCAGCTTCACCAGCTTTGATACGCCTTACTGGCTGCCCGCCAGCATGCTGCAAGGCGGCCGCCCCACGATTGAAGAACCCGACGCCCCCTGGGTGCGCGTGTGGAAGACGCGCGCGGTGGAGATTGCGCTGTTCGCACTGGTGCTCATCGCCGTCACGGTCGTGTATGCCTTGCGCGAAAAGCTCACCCGCCTGTCCACCCACAAGAACAAGTGGCCCGTCAACGGCTTCAAGTACACCTTCTGGGCCCTGGCCATTTTCTGGATCGGCTTTGGCGCCATGGCGCAGCCCTCCATCACGCAGGTGCTGACCTGGTTCCACTCGCTGCTGTTCCAGTGGACCTGGTCGCTGTTCCTGTCTGATCCGTTCATCTTCCTGTTCTGGATCTTCATCATCGTCACCGTGTTCCTGTTCGGGCGCGGCCTGTTCTGCGGCTGGATGTGCCCGTTCGGCTCGCTGCAGGAGGCGATCTACAAGGTCGCCCGCATGATCGGCCTCAAGCGCTTCCAGACCCAGCTGCCGCAGAAGTGGCACGACCGGCTCAAGTGGGTGAAGTACGCGGTGTTCTTCGGCCTGCTGGTGGTGTCGATGTGCTCCATGGG
>CAYJEC010000624.1:0-2390 GCA_964369025.1 uncultured Ideonella sp.
TGGGCCACCAGTTCCTGCGCCA
Organism: uncultured Ideonella sp.; assembly: GCA_964369025.1. Lineage (GTDB taxonomy): Bacteria > Pseudomonadota > Gammaproteobacteria > Burkholderiales > Burkholderiaceae_C > Ideonella. Next base: position 23 of record CAYJEC010000624.1, read on the forward strand.
CCTGCAGCGCACCCGCCTGCTGCTGCACATCGTCGACATGGCTCCGTTCGACGACAGCATTGATCCGGTCGCCCAGGCCAAGGCCATCGTCGAGGAACTGCGCAAGTACGACCAGGCTTTGCACGACAAGCCGCGCTGGCTGGTGCTCAACAAGCTCGACATGGTGCCCGTGGAAGAGCGAGAGAAGCGCGTGAAAGACTTTGTCAAGCGCTACAAGTGGAAGGGCCCGGTGTTCCAGATCTCGGCGCTGGCGCGCGAAGGCCTGCAACCGCTGCTGCATGCCATCTGGGCACATGTCGCAGCCGAGCAGCACAAGCCGCCGCCCGAGCCTGATCCGCGATTCGACAGAACCGCCCCGGAGGCGGGGGAAGGGCCGGGCGAGTGAGCGACGTGCTGAAGGCCGCGCGCCGCATCGTCGTGAAGGTCGGTTCCAGCCTGGTGACCAACGAAGGTCGCGGCATCGATGCCGATGCCATCGACAACTGGTGCCGCCAACTTGCCGCCTTGGCCGCGCAAGGCCGCGAAGTGGTGATGGTGTCCTCGGGCGCGATCGCTGAAGGCATGAAACGCCTGGGCTGGGCCTCGCGGCCCAAGGAACTGCCCGAGTTGCAGGCCGCCGCCGCTGTCGGGCAGATGGGCCTGGCGCAGATGTACGAACAGAAGCTCTCGGCCCACGGCATGGGCAGCGCTCAGGTGCTGCTCACCCATGCGGATCTGGCCGACAGGGAGCGCTATCTCAATGCGCGCTCCACCCTGCTGACCTTGCTTGGCCTGAAGGTCATCCCGGTCATCAACGAAAACGACACGGTCGTCAACGACGAGATCAAGTTCGGGGACAACGACACTCTCGGCGCTTTGGTGGCCAATCTGGTCGAAGCCGACGCGCTGATCATCCTGACGGACCAACGAGGCCTGTACTCGGCCGACCCCCGCAAGGACCCCACCGCCCGCTTCATCAACGAAGCCGCTGCTGGGGACCCGGCATTGGAGACGATGGCCGGTGGTGCCGGCTCCAGCATCGGCCGTGGCGGCATGATCACCAAGGTGCTCGCCGCCAAGCGCGCTGCCGGCAGCGGTGCCGACACGGTGATCGCCTGGGGCCGCGAGCCGGATGTGCTGCTGCGCCTGGTGGCGGGCGAGGCCATTGGCACGGCGCTCCTGGCCGCCACGCCCAAGCTGGCAGCACGCAAGCAATGGATGGCAGACCACCTGCAACTGCGTGGTGCCGTCCGAGTGGACGATGGGGCGGTGAGCAAGGTGCGCGACGAAGGCAAGAGCCTGCTGCCGATCGGCGTGGCCGAGGTCGAGGGGGATTTCCGGCGCGGCGACGTGATTGCCGTGTGCGATCTCGGCGGCGAGGAGATTGCGCGCGGGCTTGCGAACTACTCCAGTGCCGAGGCCCGACTCATCGCGCGCAAGCCATCTTCACAGATCGAAGGCCTGCTGGGCTATGCCAGCGAACCCGAACTGATCCACCGCGACAACCTGGTGCTGGCCTAAGCCGCTTCAGGGGGCTTGTCGATTGCGCCAGGGGTGTGCAGAGCGCCCTCGTGCTCTTGCGGTTCGTCAGTGCCCGGCGCCATCTCCTGGTCGGCGTGCTCGTAACGTAGGTCTCGCCCGTGTGGGCGCATGCCACCGCGCAAGTACCGGTTGTGGTGGTTGACCTTCGGCAAATAGCGCGCCAGTTCGCTCAGCGCCATCTGGTAGACGCCGCGCTTGAACTCGATCACCACGTCGAGCGGCACCCAGTATTCGTTCCAGCGCCAGGCGTCGAACTCGGGGTGGTCGGTGGCGCGCAGGTTCATGTCGCTGTCGCGGCCCATCAGGCGCAGCAGGAACCAGATCTGCTTCTGGCCCTTGTAATGACCACGTGCATCCTTGCGGATGAAGTGGTCGGGCACTTCGTAGCGCAGCCAGTCCCGCGTGCGCGCCAGGATCTGCACGTGATCGGGGTGCAACCCGACTTCTTCGTGCAGTTCGCGAAACATCGCCTGCTCGGGCGATTCGCCATACTTGATGCCCCCTTGCGGGAACTGCCAGGAATGGGTGCGCAGCCGTTTGCCCCAAAAAACCTGGTTGCGGGCGTTGAGCAGGATGATGCCGACGTTGGGCCTGAAGCCTTCCCGGTCGAGCATAATCAGATCCCAATTTTTGAACTGAAATCAATATAGCACCGGCGGCGCGCAGGGCACAGTCTCTCGCTTTCCCCAGGCGTTCGCCGCGTGCCCGAAGCCGCCCATGAAAGCCAGCCAGTTCTTCGTCTCCACACTGAAGGAAGCCCCCGCCGACGCCGAGGTCACCAGCCACCAGCTGATGATGCGCGCGGGCATGATCAAGCGGCTCGGTGCCGGTATCTACAACTACATGC
>CAYJEC010000625.1:0-2388 GCA_964369025.1 uncultured Ideonella sp.
GCTTCACTGGGTCACCAATTGACGCGCTGGTCTACCTCGTCGGGTTGAGCTGCCAGATCCCAATCCGGCTCGCCTTGCGCACCATCATCCACCGGCGCGTCGCAGCCCTCCCACAGCGGTGGCCCGCGTGCCGGGGTGATGTGCGGGGGGGCAGACTCCACCCCGATGTGGTTCAGGATGTGGCGGATTTCGGCGCTGTGGGTGATGAAGGCAATGATGCGCATCTGCCCACCGCACATGGGGCACAGCAGCGGAAATGCCTCGTAGATGCGGGCAATCAGCACCGCCCACAAGTAATGCGCCGCTCGCTTCGGGCGTGCTTCAGGTTCGGGTGTGGGTGTGGCCGCGTTGCCCGGCGCCGCCACCCCAGGTACGCCCGCGCCAGGTTGTGCAGTCTCCACCGTGGCTGGTTGCGACGCAGCAGGCTGAGCCAGCGCCGTTACCGCCGCTCTCAGCGGCGAGTTTGGTGCCAGCACACCAAAGTAGCGGTGCCGGTGGGTGCGTGGCGGTGGCACCAGCGCGGCGATGCGGTCGGCGCAACATTGCGCTTCGCTATCCGTCCCGCCTGCGGTCCTTGTCGCTGATCAGCACATCGCCAGTCGGGGTCGAGGGGTTGCCTCCCCCGACCGAGGCTTATCAGCGGCACTCTGCCGCTTCCGAGGCCATCGACTGGTCCGATCTTGGCGCGGTTGCCGCGTTCATGGAACGAGACGTGGCAATGCTTGCCGGAACGCGGCATCCCCATGACGCCGCGGCAGCGCGTGCCTTGATTGCCCGCGACATGGCAAGGTCGCCGTCATTTGCCAGCGCTGCGAACCACTTCATTCTGCCCGGCGGCGATATCGGCGCGGCCCTGCATGCCAGCCGGATCGCGGCGCCGGTTCTTGCGATCCATGGAACCTCGGACCCACTGTTTCCGCTTGGGCATGGTGAAGCCATTACCCGCTTGCTGCCAATGGCAAGATCGCTTTGGATTGAAGGCGGGGGCCACGAGATCCACGAGCTGGACATACCCGAGGTCGCGCAGGCCGTCCTTGAACACACGGCCGCCTGATCGTCCGCTTTCCGCACTTGGCGTCATCTCGGACTGAATAGTAAATATTGCCAAGCTCTTAGATAGCGCTTCGAAGAACAATGAGAAAGGCTATCGCGGTCGAGATTCAAGCATCGCTTCGGCGCGGTTGCCCGGAGAGCAGGTCGGACGTTCCGGTGTCTCGCAGGTTCGCGCCCATCACGCCCGAATGAGCCTGCTTCACTGGTGCGTGCAGGTCCAGCGTGTCGGATAGGCGGGCCTGCAGGAGTGGCGGGATCACGGCGCGTCTCCCGGCCAGGCCGGCGCTGTTGGAAAGGGGCGGGATGATCCCGCCCGCTTTCACGGTTCAAGTGTCAGGCCCTGGCAAAGGCCAGAAGGTCGGCGTTCACCAGTTCGGGGTGGGTCGCGAAGGGGGCGTGCGACAGGCCCGGATAGGTCTTCAGCGTGCCATTCTGCACCAGCTTGGCCGCCAGGGCCGAGGTGTTGGCGACCGGAACAATCTGATCATCCTCGCCGTGCAGCACCAGAACAGGGACCGAAATCGCCTTCAGATCCTCGGTGAAGTCGGTTTCCGAGAAGGCCTTGATGCAGTCATACTGCGCCTTGGCCCCACCCATCATGCCCTGCCGCCACCAGTTCTGGATCTGGCCCTGGCTGACCGTGGCACCCTCGCGGTTGAAGCCGAAGAAGGGTCCCGAGGGAATGTCCAGGAAGAACTGCGCCCGGTTGGCAATCAGCGCGGCGCGGAAGCCATCGAAGACCTCCAGCGGGATGCCGTCCGGGTTGCTTTCGGTCTTGGCCATCACCGGCGGCACTGCTCCGATCAGCACGGCCTTGGCGATGCGGCCCGGTTCGGCGCGGGCGGCATAGCGGGCAACTTCGCCCCCACCGGTCGAATGGCCGATGTGGACGGCGCTCTTCAGGTCCAGATGCCGGGCCAGCTCGATCACGTCCTGGGCATAGGTATCCATCTCGTTGCCGGTGTCGGTCTGGTCAGACCGGCCGTGGCCGCGGCGGTCATGGGCAATGACGCGGTAGCCCTGGCCCAGGAAGTACAGCATCTGGTTGTCCCAGTCGTCGCTGGAGAGAGGCCAGCCGTGGTGGAACACGATGGGCTGGGCGTCGCGCGGGCCCCAGTCCTTGTAGAAGATGTTGGTGCCGTCGGTGGTGGTGAAATATGCCATGATAAGGTCTCCTTCAGGGTTTGCATGGGTGGTTCGGTTCAGGATCAGAAGGGCAGCCGCCGCGGCCCCGGTAATCATCAGTGTCCGTCTGGTCAGCTTGGGGCTCATCGGTCTGCCTTTCGTTTCGGTATGGACAAGCTAACCCTTGCGATGCAGACGGATAGGCATTTT
>CAYJEC010000626.1:0-2385 GCA_964369025.1 uncultured Ideonella sp.
GGCGAGATCGCGAAGTTGCACTCCTTGGTGCGCTCGAACTCGGCGGCCTGCTTGTCGTTCATGATGGCCCGCGCCAGCGTGACGGTGTGGGCCCCGGTCAGCGGCTGAGGCGACACCTTGGCCACCTTGCCGTCGACCTTGATCGCCGGCGGGAAGTCGGCGGTCAGGAACAGGTCCGAGCCGTTGCGAGTGACAAGCAGGCGAAGCAGGTCGCTGACGAATTTGGAGGCCTGGTCGCGTTCCATGGAGGATCTCCGGGGCGGTTGAATCAGGTGTGGCCGGGCAGGCGGGTGAGCAGCACGGACAGCCGGGCACTGACCTGCCTCAGCCGCATGGAGAGTCGCTTGGCAACCCAGGCCAGCATGGCGGCGGCCAGCCGGGGCTCCTCGGCCAACAGGCGCTCGAGCTGCGGCGCGGCGAGCACCGCCAAGGTCACGGGCGAAAGGGCGGTGCACGAGCAGAAACGTGTGCCGCCGTCCAGCACCGACAGCTCGCCCAGCAGGTCTCCAGTGCGCGCTTCGCCCAGGCGCACCTTCGCGCCGGAGGGCTGCGAACGCTCCTCGGCGATCGCGCCCTTGAGCACGATCAGCAGGTAGTCGCCCTGCTCGTCCTGGCCGATGATGCGCCTGCCGGCGTCCAGCTCGACGTACTCGAGGTAGTGGGCCAGCACGCCGAGATTCCGGGCGCCGAGGGCCGCCATCGCGCGGTCTTGACCGAGCACGCGCAGCAACTCGGCCTGGCCGAGGGCTGTGTCATAGGGCCGTGCGCGCAGGTCCGGCGCCCGATGGCTCCAGGGCACGTAGAGGCGGGTGTCCTCGTGGCGGTCGACGAACTGGGTGGCGTAGTAACCGGAGTCGTCCGGCTTGGCGCGCGCTGGCGGCACCGGCGGGCGTGGCCGGCCGATCAGCCTTTGGAGGAATGCGGTCACCGCCATGGTGGAAATGAGCCCGCAGGTCAGCCGGGGAAGTTGTCCGGGAACTTGGCCTTCACCCGCGCTTCGGCCGTGCTGATCAGATTGCGCCTGACCAGGTCGGCCAGGCACTGGTCGAGCGTCTGCATGCCGAGGTTCTGGCCGGTCTGGATCGACGAATACATCTGCGCGATCTTGTTCTCGCGGATCAGGTTGCGGATGGCTGCCGTACCCAGCATGATTTCGTGGGCCGCCACGCGGCCCGAGCCGTCCTTGGTCTTGCACAGGGTCTGCGAGATGATGGCCTGCATCGACTCGGACAACATCGCGCGAACCATGTCCTTCTCGGCGGCAGGGAAGACGTCGACCACCCGGTCGATGGTCTTGGCCGCACTGGAGGTGTGCAGGGTGCCGAACACCAGGTGGCCCGTCTCAGCGGCGGTCAGTGCCAGGCGGATGGTCTCCAGGTCACGCAACTCGCCCACCAGGATGGCGTCCGGGTCTTCCCGCAGGGCAGCCCGCAGCGCATTCGAGAAGCTGAGCGTGTGCGGGCCGACCTCGCGCTGGTTGATGAGGCACTTCTTCGACTCGTGGACGAACTCGATCGGGTCTTCCAGCGTCAGGATGTGGCCGTAGTGGCTCTCGTTCAGGTGGTCGATGATGGCCGCCAGCGTGGTGGACTTGCCGGAGCCGGTCGGGCCGGTCACGAGCACCAGGCCGCGCGGCTTGAGGGCCAGGTCGGCGAACACCGGCGGGCAGTTCAGGTTGGCCAGCGTCAGGATCTTGGAGGGGATGGTCCGGAACACCGAGGCCGCGCCACGGTTCTGGTGGAAGGCGTTGACGCGGAAGCGCGCCAGGCCCTGCACCTCGAAGCTGAAATCGCACTCCAGCGTGTCCTCGTACTGCTTGCGCTGGGTGTCGTTCATGATGTCGTACACCATGGCGTGCACCTGCTTGTGCGTCATGGGGTCGACATTGATGCGCCGCACGTCGCCATGCACGCGGATCATCGGCGGCAGGCCTGCCGAGAGATGCAGGTCCGAGGCCTTGTTCTTCACCGAAAAGGCCAGCAGCTGGGTGATGTCCATCGTGGGTGTCTGTGCGTTGGGGCAAAGTGCCGCCCCGGGGCGCGGCCGGGGCGTGGCTTATGCTCGCGCGAGCATGGAAACGAACCAGTCCAGTATCGCCGAGAACTTGCACCAGGTGCGCCAGCGCATCGACGCGGCCTGCGCCCTGGCGTGTCGGGATCCACACACGGTGAGGCTGCTCGCGGTCAGCAAGACCTGCCCGGGCTCGGCGGTGCGCGCCGCGCACGCTGCCGGCCAAGCGGCCTTCGGCGAAAACTATGTGCAGGAAGGCCTGGCCAAGATCGACGAGTTGTCGGATCTGCGGCCGTCGCTGGCCTGGCACCTGATCGGGCCGCTGCAGTCGAACAAGACCCGCGCCGTGGCGGAGGCTTTTGACTGGGTGCACGG
>CAYJEC010000627.1:0-2381 GCA_964369025.1 uncultured Ideonella sp.
GCCGTAGACCTGCATGCAGTGCGAGGTGGCGATCCAGCCGTTGTCAGTGATGAAGGCCTTGATGATGGGCGTGAGCAGCGCGACCTCGTCGTCGGCTTCCTTGCGCACGTCTTCGTCCGGGTGGTGCAAGGCCAGATCGAGTTGCGCCACGGTGTGGATGACCAGCGCGCGGCCACCTTCGGCGTAGGCGCGTGCGGTGAGCAGCATCTTGCGAACGTCCGGGTGCACGATGATCGGATCGGCAGGCTGGTCCGGTGCCTTGGGGCCCGAGAGCGAGCGCATCTGGATGCGGTCCTTCGCATACGCCACCGCGTTCTGGTAGGCGACCTCGGTCAGGCCCAGCGATTGGTTGCCCACGCCCAGACGCGCCGCGTTCATCATCACGAACATCGCGTTCAGGCCCTTGTTGGGCTGGCCTACCAGGCTGCCGACGGCGCCGTCCAGGATCATCTGGCAGGTGGCGTTGCCGTGGATGCCCATCTTGTGTTCCAGCGCGCCGCAGTGGATGGGGTTGCGTTCACCGAGGGTGCCGTCCGGGTTGGCCTTGAACTTGGGCACGATGAAGAGCGAGATGCCCTTCGAGCCTTGCGGTGCGTCCGGCAAACGGGCCAGCACCAGGTGAACGATGTTGGCGGCCATGTTGTGCTCGCCGGCCGAGATGAAGATTTTCTGGCCGGTGATTTTGTAGCTTCCGTCTGCCTGCGGCTCGGCCTTGCTGCGCAGCATGCCGAGGTCCGTGCCGCAGTGCGGCTCGGTCAGGCACATGGTGCCCGTCCACTCGCCACTGGTCAGCTTGGGCAGGTAGAGCGCCTTCTGCTCGTCGGTTCCGTGAGCCTGCAAAGCCTCGTAGGCGCCATGCGATAGGCCGGGATACATGGTCCAGGCCTGGTTGGCGCTGTTGAGCATCTCGTAGAAGCACTGGTTCACCGTGTGCGGAAGGCCCTGGCCGCCGAAGGCCGGGTCACAGGAGAGCGCTGGCCAGCCGCCTTCCACGTACTTGGCATAGGCCTCCTTGAAACCCTTGGGCGGCGTCACTTCGTGGGTGGCCTTGTCCAGCGTGCAGCCCTCGGCATCGCCGCTGATGTTCAAAGGGAACAGCACCTCGGAGGCGAACTTGCCACCTTCCTCCAGCACGGCGTTGACAGTGTCTGCGTCCACCTCGGCATAGGCCGGGATCTCCTTGAACGCGGAGACCACGTCGATGAGTTCGTGCAGCACGAACTGCATGTCGCGAAGCGGCGGTGTGTACTGGGCCATGGTGGACTCCTTGTGCGATTGAATGTGTTATCGGCGTGTGGCTGCCGTGCGCGCAGCGACGCTCACAGCGGCGTAGTGCGAAACGATGCGTTCGAAGCCAGCCCGCGCGCGTTCGACTGCACCGGGGCTGCGAAGGAACCGCGCGTCGTGGTGCAAGGCCAGGATCAGGCCGTGCACCTCGAACAGCATCTGCAGCGGGTCGGTGTCGGGCCGCAGGTCGCCGACCTCGACGGCGATCTCGATGGCTCGGCCGAGCGCGGCGTGCCAGGCGCGCACCATGTCGGCCAGCGCGTCGCGCACCGGCCCGGGCCGGTCGTCGAACTCGACCGCGCCACTGATGTAGATGCAGCCGGAGTCGATCTCCACAGCCACACGCTTGATCCAGTTCTCGAACAGCGCCACCACCCGCGGAAGGCCCCGCGGCTGGCGGATGGCCGGGAAGAACACCTCTTCCTCGAACTTGGTGTGGTACTCGCGGATGACCGAGATCTGCAGTTCCTCGCGCGAGCCGAAGTGGGCGAACACGCCGGACTTGCTCATGCCGGTCACTTCTGCAAGCGCACCGATCGACAAGCCTTCCAGCCCCATGCTCGAGGCCAGGCCCAGGGCCGCGTCGAGGATTGCCGCGCGGGTCTGCTGGCCCTTTTGCAGGGAGCGGGCACTGGCGCCTCGGCGGGATTCGGTGGGCAGGGACACAGGCAGGCCTTGTCGGGAAACGTGAAATTGCTTGGAACGAACGATCGTTCTATTTTGCAGAGTTCGCTTCGGCATGAGGGGCCGAATTCGGGGCTATTTCTAGGGTTACCGGCCTAGAACCCGTGGCGAGCCCAGCAAGATAAAGGGTTAACCCGCATCAATGCCGCAGGCGGCGACCGGGTTAAGACTTGTCATGTCAACGCGCTATGCTGCGCAATGAACCCGACACCCGGGATCAAGGAGCTACCGCCATCATGGAGGTGTTGCAACTCGACGTTTCAGGCCGACCGCAAAGTTGGATGACCGTGCGCGAAGCGGCCTTGCTCTATGCCTGCGACAGCATTGCCTGGACGCTGGGCGATGCCTGCCATGTGCTGCGCGGGGGGGTGCAGCGCAGCACCGGGCTGCAGTCACGCATCGAGGTGCAC
>CAYJEC010000628.1:0-2378 GCA_964369025.1 uncultured Ideonella sp.
GCGGTGCCAATTTGGGATGCACGGGTACATGCGCGGCATGAGCATGTGCACCTTGGGTCATGCCGAGGAGTTCAAGCGCCTGGGCATTGCGGTGAACAGCCTGTGGCCACGCACCGCCATCGCCACCGCCGCGCTGCAGATGATCCCCGGAGTCGACACTGCCCTGTGCCGGCAGCCCGAGATCATGGCCGATGCGGCCTGGTACATCCTCACCGAACCATCGCCCGCCGCCAGCGGCCAGTTCTTCATCGACGACGACGTGCTGGCTGCCAACGGCATCACCGATCTGGACAGCTACAGCGTGGTGCCAGGCACCCGGAACTTCCTGCCAGACTTCTTTCTCGACTGATGGGCGCCGTGCCACACCTGTCTCGCCGCAGCGCGGCCGAGCAACACCGGCTCGAAGCCAGCTTGACCGAGTTGTTCGAGCAACGCATCAGCTTCAACCAGGTGCTGGGCCTGAAGATCGTCACGCTCGCACCGGCCGGGCCCACGATGCGCTTCGACATGCGGCCGGAGCTGGTCGGCCACTACCTCTATGGTCGCCTGCATGGGGGCGTGATCTCGGCCGTGCTGGATGCGATGGGCGGCACTGCGCTGATGGTCGCCATCGGCGAGAAGCATGTCGAGGAAAGCGCCGACCAAGTACTTCACCGCTTTGCCCGCATGGGCACCATCGACCTGCGGGTCGACTTCCTTCGCCCAGGACTGGGCGCGCATTTCCTGGCCACGGCCGAGGTGACTCGCCTCGGAGGCCGTGTCGGATCGACGCAGATGCGCCTGACCAACGACCAAGGCACGCTGATCGCCACAGCCGCTGCCGCCTACATGATCAGCTAAGCGCCAGCAGAGCGTGGGCCCGCGTCGGGTTTGAATCGACTCGCCCTCCTGGCCGATTTGGCCACCCTGGCCCCACAGGGTTGACCCGGGTGGTTGTGCGTCGCCCGAGTGACGGACAGTCGAACCCGGACAGGCGATAACCCGACACCGCCGCCCTACGGAGACCTTGCCATGAACACACCTGCCGGAACCCACTACCGCATCTGCCCGCTGTGCGAAGCCTGCTGTGGCCTGAACGTGCAGGTGGACGACGGCAAGGTGGTATCCATTCGAGGCGCCGAGAACGATGCCTTCTCACACGGCTACATCTGCCCCAAAGGCTATGCACTGAAGGACCTGCACGAGGACCCGGACCGGCTGCGCCAGCCCATGCTGCGCCGCGGCGACCAATGGATGAAGGTGGGCTGGGACGAGGCGTTCGAGGAGATCGAGCGTCGCCTGCTGCCCATCGTCGAGAAACACGGCCGGGACGCGCTGGCAGTGAGTGTCGGTAACCCCGCCGCGCACAAGATGTCGCTTCTGCTCTATTTCGGCCGGCTTGCGAAGTCCCTGGGCACGAAGAACATCTTCTCGGCTTCCACGCTTGACCAGATGCCCAAGCAACTGGCCTCGGGCTGGATGTTTGGCCACTGGCTCAGCGTGGCCGTGCCCGACATCGACCGGTGCGACTTCATGCTCATCCTCGGCGCCAACCCGATGGCCAGCAATGGCAGCATGTGGACGGTGACCGACTTCCGCGGTCGCGCCAAGGCCCTGCGCCAGCGCGGCGGGCAGATCGTGGTGGTGGACCCACGCCGCACCGAAACCGCCGCCATCGCCGACGCCCACCATTTCATCCGGCCAGGTGCCGATGTGTACCTGCTGGCGGCGATGGTCCACACGCTCTTCGACGAGAACCTGGCCGACCCTGGGCGCCTGGCGGAATGGACGATCGGCATCGATGCGGTCCGCGAGGCGGTATCCGATTTCACACCCGAGGCCGTGGCCACGCGATGCGGCATCGCTGCCAACACGGTGCGCGAGCTCACCCGCCAGCTGGCGGCTGCGCAGCGCGCATGCGTCTATGGCCGGATCGGAACCTGCACACAGGAGTTCGGCACCTTGTCGTCCTGGTTGGTGGATGTGCTGAATGTGCTGACCGGCCACCTGGATTCACCCGGCGGGGCGATGTTTCCGAAGGCAGCCGCCTTCGCCCAGAACACCATCGGCAGAACCGGAACCGGCAAGGGCATCGTCACGGGGCGACACGCCAGCCGGGTGAGTGGCGCACCGGAGGTCTTCGGTGAACTGCCGATGACCGTGATGGCCGAAGAGATCGAGACACCCGGTCCAGGCCAGATCCGTGCCCTGATCACGGTGGCCAGCAATCCGGTGCTCTCTTCACCGGGCGGCCCCAGGCTGGCTCGGGCGCTGGATAGCCTGGAATTCATGGTCAGCCTGGACATCTATCTCAACGAGACCAGCCGTCACGCGGATGTGATCCTGCCTGGCCCTTCGCCGCTGGAAGATGCCCACTACGATGTCACGTTCCCTCAGCT
>CAYJEC010000629.1:0-2378 GCA_964369025.1 uncultured Ideonella sp.
GGCCGCTTGCAACTCGGGTGTCAGCTTGCCCTGCTCGGTGATGCTCTTCAGAACCGCCAAGCGGCGCTCTTCCAGCTCGCGCAGGTAGCCCAGCCGTGCTTCGAGCTCGCGCAGTTGGATGTCGTCCAGCCCATCGGTGGCCTCCTTGCGGTAACGGGCGATGAAGGGCACGGTGGCCCCGCCGTCCAGCAGTTCGACGGCGGTGTTCACTTGTGCCGGCCGAACCTTCAGCTCGGCGGCAATCTGCAACAGGATCTTGTCCAAGGGGGATGGGTCGAAATGGCGCGAAGCGCGGGAGTGTGCCAGAAGGCCGGCCCTGGCCACTCAGGCACCGATAAGATGCGCCCGGGAAGGAAGACCATGCGGCTTCATGCACTGGACGGCCTGCGCGCTGTCGCGGCCCTGATCGTGGTGGCGTACCACCTGGGCTGGGCAAACGTCGCTGATGCGCTGACGCAGCAGGGGCATCTGTCCTGGGGCCGCGCGCTGGCGGGTCTGGGCGCTTCGGGCGTGGAGCTGTTCTTTGTGCTCAGCGGTGTGGTGCTGCTGCGCCCCTACCTGCGCGCCAGTTAGTTTCTGGCCGGCATCGGCTGGGTGGTGGCCAGCGCGGTGGTCCCTACCCTGAACCCTCACGTGGGCTATGGCCTGGCCTATTTCGGGCTGGTGGCCACCACCATGCGAACCGGCACTGTCCTGTCGAACCGGCTGGCCGCGGCGCCCATGGTCTGGCTCGGCGAGCGCTCCTACTCGCTGTTCCTCACCCACTACTCGGTGATCTTCCTGTGCAACTGGGGGGGTGTCTCAGTTCGTCCCGGGCAAGGGCCTGGCCTTCTACGCCGCCAGCCGGTCTTTGGCGGTGCCGGGTGCGCTGATCATGGCCTGCGTGGTCTTTCACCTGATCGAGCGGCGCTTCGCCCATGGGCTGGTCACGGGACACCACCTGCTTCCACCCAGGCAACTGAACCTGCACGGCGAAGCGGCCGCCGAGCCTCTGACCGTGGCGCGCTGATCACCGCGCCGGCCACCGTGGGCCTGATGCGCCCGGCCCGGGCTCAGCCTTCGAGTGCCTCGCGCAGCCGCGCGGCCAGATCCGGCCGATGCGCAAAGGGATCGGTCGGGTCGCGCATCTTGACGATGTCGTCTCCGCGCACGCCCACCGGCCCCAGCGCCCGCTCGTTGGGGTGGCTGAAGATGTAGAACCGGCCCGACTCCATCGCGTCGAACACGAACTGCGCCACGTCGGCAGCGCTGACCTTTCCGCTCGACACGGCTTTTTCGGACATCAGCTGTGCCGCCCGCTGGCTGGGCGTGGGTGCGGCCTCCTCGCGCATCGCGCCGGGCCGGGCGCGCTCGCTGTGGGCGATGCCGGTGGGCACGAAGTACGGGCACAGCACGTGGGCCCGCACCTGCTGGCTCACCAGCGCCAGATCCTGGTAGAGCGTTTCACTGATCGAGACCACCGCGTGCTTGGTCACGTTGTAGGCACCCTGGTTGGGCATGTTCACCAGGCCGGCCATCGAGGCGGTGTTGACGATGTGGCCGCGGTAGCCGGGGTCGTGTTTCGCCGCCTCGAGCATCAGCGGGGTGAAGACTCGAACGCCGTGGGCCACGCCCATCAGGTTGACGCCGACGATCCAGTCCCAGTCCCTCACCGAGTGTTCCCAGATCAGGCCGCCCAGGCCGACACCGGCGTTGTTGAAGACGAAATGCGGCGCGCCGAAGCGGGCCACGGTGGCGTCGGCCAGGGCCTGCACCCGCTCGGCGAGGGAGATGTCGAGTTGAAAGGGCAGCACCTGGGCGCCCAGGGCCTCGATCTCGGCCGCCGCCTTGGCCAGCGGCTCGGGCATCACGTCGGCCATCACGACGTTCATGCCCTCGCGCGCGGCGATGCGCGAGGCTTCGAGGCCGAAGCCCGACCCCGCTCCGGTGATGACCGCGGTGCGGCCGGTGAAGTAGCCCATGATGTCTCCCTTTACTGGACGGGGTTGGCGCGCTGGATCAGCGCATCGAAAGGCGAGGCGCGGCCCAGGCTGCCGAACGCACCGAGCGAATCGCTGCTGGCCAGCCTGGAATCGCAGAAAGCCTGGAACACGAAATCCGGTGCGTGCTGGCGCAGGAGCGCGGCCTGGACGGCGAGCGCCACGTCACGCGCCAGCACGCGCGCCTCAGCCTCGTCGGTCAGGCCGTCCAGGCGCCCATTCGCCGCATTCAGCAGGCCGTCGGCCAGGCGGTCGAAGGTGGGGTGCGCTCCGCGCGCGGGGGCCAGCTCGGCGGCCATGGCCTCGGCCACCGGCCCGCCGCGAAGTGCGCGCAGCAGATCAATCGCCATGATGTTGCCAGCGCCCTCCCAGATGGAGTTGAGCGGCATCTCGCGGTAG
>CAYJEC010000630.1:0-2373 GCA_964369025.1 uncultured Ideonella sp.
GGCCGCAACAGCGCCTGCGCCAGGCGGCCCAGGTGCTCGCGCTGCAGTTCGCGGCGCGCCAGCAGGATGTCACCGCCTTGCGCCAGTTCGGCCCAGACCTCGCGTGTCAGGCGGCCATACAACTCGGCCAGGCCGAAGGCCTCTCGCGGGTTGGCGGCCTTGGCCTGCGCGTCGAGCAGCCGAGCCGCCAGGCCATCGCTCATCAGCTGGGTCAGCAGCGATCGCTGCAGGTCCAGCATGAAGGCCTCGACCGAGAAATCGGTCGGAACCGGGTCGGTGCCGTCCATGCGCTCCAGGTAGTCCGGAGCCAGCTTGCGCGCCAGCGCCGGCGAGATCCGGAAGCTGCCCGGCTTGAGGAACGACTGCATCAGCAGATCCAGCGCCTCGCGCTGCACGCCGGCGGGTACCGGCTGCAGCGGGTCGCGCCCCGAGCCGGGGAAGTCGCGCAGCGTTCGCATGCCACCGATCTGGCGTGCCGCCACGCCGGCCGATCGAGCGGCGTCGCGCAAGGCGTAGCCCAGCGAGCGGCGCAGCACGGTGTAGTCCTCGGTGGGCTTCAGGGGCCGGGTCTCCTGCCGGGCCAGCAGATCCTGGGCGATGGCAATGCGCTTGCGCGCGAACACCAGCGGGTCATCGCCGAGGTCGAACAACAGGGTCTCGGGATCGAAGCCCAGCAGGTTGTCTTCATCCGTGCCGTAGGCCAGCCCCGGCTCGTTGGAACGCGCGGCGATGCGCTGCAGTTCAGCCTCCTGTTCGGCCGGCGTGGCACCTGCGGCAGCAGGCTTGTAGCCGTACTCGATGGCCCAGTAGTCATAGGGGCCCAGCGTGGTCTGGAAGGCGGCTGGCGCGCGCTCGCCCGGGCGCGGCAGGTTCAGGGGTGCGTACTCCATGACCGAACCGGCCAGGCCATTTGCCTGGGTGAAGGCGGGGTCGGAGAGTTGCTGGTCTGTGTAGACGCGGGACGAGCGGAAGTTGTGCCGCAACCCCAACGTGTGGCCGACCTCGTGCATGGTCACGTCGGTCAGGTAGGCCAGCACGAAGGCCTCGGCCTCCGGGCTGTCGGGGTCGATGTCGCCGCGCGCCTCCAGCACGTCGAGCGCGTAGGCCAGTTGCTCGCCAGCCTGTGCACCGTGCTCACATTGCAAGGCATCCTCCAGGTGCTGTTCGCCGCCGATCTGCAGCAGGCGGGCCATTTCGGTGGAACCGTGCCCTTCCCGGCCGGAGCCGCCCAGGATCTGCGCGCGAATGCTGCGGAGGTTGCGCGAGGACAGGCTCTCGATGCCGATATCGGCATCCAGGATCTCGCCGGTGCGCGGGTCGTAGTGGCGAGGCCCGATGGCGCCGAAGGACGGTTGGGCATTGGTCATCCAGCGGATCGACGCTACACCCAGATCGAGCGTGTCGAACGTGGCGTCGTCGGGTTGCTGGCGGACCACGATGGCGTCCTTGAAACCGATCTTCTCGAAGGCCGCGTTCCAGCCCAGCACGCCCTTGGTGATGGACTCGCGGTAGCGCAGCGGGATGTTGCGGTCCAGCCAGTAGGTGATCGGGCGCACGGGCTCGGAGACCGCAGCCGCCGGATCCTTCTTCTCAAGACGCCAGCGTACGACCTGGTGCCGGTTGGGGGTGCGTGTGAGGGGATCCCCGAAATCCTGGACCACGTTGGCGAAGTAGCCCACGCGCGGGTCGGCTCGGCGGTGTGCCATGGGCTGCTCGGGCAGCGCCGACAGCGAGTAGTGCAGGCCCAGGAACATGCTGCGGGCATCCGGCAGCGTCGACGGCAGCGTGGGCACCGGCGCGCCCGCGGGCGCGCCCGGCAGCGGGAACGACAGGCTGGCGCTGGCGAAATGCGCGCTGACCTCCAGCACCACGCCGGACTTGTCGGCGCGCACCTGGGCAATGGCCGAGTTGCGTGCGTCGAAGGCGTAGTTCTGCCTGAAGGTGCGTTGGAGGTTGATGCCGAATCCGAGCAGGTCGGCCACGAAGATGGCGTTGGCCTCGACCAGCACCGCCTTGCTCTCCGGGTGCGGCTGGCTCACCAGCGGTGCGCTGCCCAGCAGGCTGTCGGAGAACGAACCTGCCACCGAGCGCGCCTCCGGCGTACCGGCGGCGCCGCCGAAACGGGTGTCGTTGCGGGCCACCAGTTGCATCAGGTTGTGCAGGCGGCGGAACTCGACGATCTGTGGCCGGCCGTAGGGCTGCCACTGGCCCAGCAGGCTGCCGCCGAAGATGGACTGCTCCCCGATGCCGCGCGACATCTTGGGGGACAGGAACATGGGCTTGCCCAGGTCCTCCGGCTTCAGTTCGAACCAGACCTTGTCCTCCTTCTGCCACATCGCGATCAGGCCGTCGATACGGCGCGCGTCCTTGGTG
>CAYJEC010000631.1:0-2371 GCA_964369025.1 uncultured Ideonella sp.
CTGGACGTGGGCAGCTCGTTCGAGGGCATGGGCGCGGCGCGCGAGGCCTCGTTCAGCGCCTTCGTCGAGCCGGCGCTGTTCCTGCTCGTCGGCAGCGCCGTGGTTGGCACCGGGCAGACCAGCTTCGCCGGGTTGATCGGCCACTGGCACGCGTCGCCCGCCTACCCTTGGCTCGCCGCGCCCGCGGTCGTGGTGCTGTTCATGCTGCTGCAGGCCGAGGCTGCCCGCGTGCCGGTGGACGACCCGCTGACCCACCTGGAGCTGACCATTGTCCACGAGGTGATGGTGCTCGACCACAGTGGCCCCGAGCTGGCCGCGATGCAGTACGCGGCGGCCATCAAGCTGACGCTCTACGCCGGCGTGATCGCGGCGCTGCTCAATCCCTTCGACCTCGCCAGCCAACCGCTGCCTGCGGTGGCCGCCGCGCTGGCCTTGATGGCCGGGGTGGCCGTGGCCCTGGGCTGCGTCGAATCGCTGATGGCGCGGCTGCGCATGCGCCTCGTGCCGGTCTACCTGATGCTGGGCTCGGCGATGGCCGCTCTGATGCTGGTGGCGGCGAGCTGGTGGCCCGCAGGGGCGGTGGCATGACAGCGGCACTGGTGCTGTTCCTGGCGGCGGCGGTGGTGCCGATCTTCTTCGGCAAGATCCGCAGTGCGCCGCTGTGGCTGGCGCTGCAGGCCGCGGCGCTGGGCTGGGCCAGCGCGGCCCCGCAGGGTGGCCTGTCGGGTGAGCTGCCCGGCCACGCGCTGGTGGCGCTGCTGGAGGCGCTGGCGCTGCGCGCCGTGGCCGCGCCACTGTGGCTGCGCCACGCAATGACCCAGCGCGCCGAGCCCAACCTCGAGCTGATGCCGTCGAACCTGTTCGCCTGGGCCATCGCCATCACGCTGATCGTGCTGGCCTTCGAGTTCGGCGCCCCGGCGGCGGGCGATCTGCAGGCGCTGACGCTGGGCACCGTCGCCGCCACCGTGGCCGTGGCCCTGCTGCTGCTGGCAGCCAACGATTCGCCGCCGGCGCAGCTGGTGGCCCTGCTGTTCCTCGAGAACGCGCTGGCCTTGTTCGAGTTGCTGTTGCCTGAGCGCTGGCCACTGCCGGTGCACCTGGCGCTGGTCGCCGTCTACCTGCTGTCTGTCGGCGTCGGCGGCTGGCTGATCGGCACGCCGCAGGCGACTGCCGTGGGTGTCGAGCCATGAGCGCCACGATGGCGCCTGTCGCCGGCGTCGGCACCGGCCAGCCGCCGCGTGGGCTGTGGGCCGGGCCGGCCCTGGTAGTGGCCGCGTTGGCTCTGCTGGGCGCTTCGGTCGCGCTGTTCGTGCGCACGCCGCCGGGCGAGATGCCGCTGTACGCCGCCCAGCGCTACCTGGTGCTCGACGCCACCTCGATGCTGTTCCTGTTGATCATCAACAGCGTGTTCCTGGGCATCAGCGTCTACATGTCCTCGCGCGTCGCCAGCTCACGCGTGCTCGAGCGCCAGCTGCTGCCGCGCGCCGGCCTGACTCTGGCCTTCATGCTGGCGATGAACCTGGGCGTGCTGGCCAACCACCTGCTGCTGCAGTGGGCCCTGATCGAGTTGACCACCGTCTGCGCCGCGCCGCTGGTCGCACAGGGTGACGCACTGCAGCCACGCCGCGTGGCCTGGCAGTACCTGTTGTTCTCCAGCGTGTCGCTGGCGCTGACCTTCCTCGGCATCCTGTGCCTGACACGCTCGGCCCAGCTGCAAGGCCAGCAATTGCACTTCGCCTTCGACGAAATGGCCCACTCGCTGCCGGCGGCGGGCGACGGCTGGCAGCGCCTGGGCCTGGCGCTGATGCTGTTCGGCCTGGGCAGCAAGCTCGGCCTCGCGCCGCTGTACAGCTGGTTGCCCGCCACCTACGAGGCGGCACCCACCAGCACCAGCGCGCTGCTGGCCGCCGTGCAGTTCAACATCAGCATCGTCGCTGTGCTGCGCGTGTTGCAGATCTTCAGTGGCCAGGACACCGGTTTCGTGCTGCACGAGCTGTTGATCATGGGCTGCCTGTCGCTCACAGTCGCCGCGGTGCAGGTGATGGCGGCGCGCAACTACAAGCGCTTGATCGCCTACGCCTGCGTCAGCTCGTCGGGCGTGATCGCCATCGGCCTGTCGGTGGGCAAGGCGGCCGCCTACGGCGTGCTGCTCTACGTGGTCAGCGCGGCCTTCGTCAAGGCCCTGCTGTTCCTCACGGCAGGTCGCCTGCGTGCGGTCTACCGCACCAACGAGAGCGGCGCGCTGGCCGGTGTGATCCGCGTGCTGCCCTTCTCGGGCACGCTGTTCGCGGTGGGCACCTTCGCGCTGCTGGGCTTTCCGCCCTTCGGCAGCTTCATGGCCGAGATGCTGATCCTGTCGGGCATCGTGCAG
>CAYJEC010000632.1:0-2368 GCA_964369025.1 uncultured Ideonella sp.
CCGGTGGTGTTCGCGCTGGATCGGGCTGGCATCGTCGGTGCCGACGGGGCCACCCACTGCGGCGCGTTCGACATTGCTTACATCCGCTGTGTCCCCAATCTTGCGCTGCTGACACCGGCCGACGAGAACGAGTGCCGCCAGGCCCTGACGACCGCCTTCAAGCACAACGGCCCGGTGGCCGTGCGCTACCCTCGCGGCGCGGGTGCTGGTGTGGTTCAGCAACCGGCGCTGACCGAATTGCCTTGGGGCCAGGGCGAGATCCGCCGCGAAGGCCGGCGTGTGGCCATCCTGGCGTTCGGCACTCTGCTCTACCCGGCCTTGGCTGCGGCCGAGCGGCTGGGTGCGACGGTGGCCAACATGCGATTCGCCAAGCCGCTCGACACCGCGTTGGTGCTGCAACTCGCGCGAAGCCATGACGCCTTGGTGACCATTGAAGAGGGTTGTCTGGCAGGTGGTGCCGGCAGTGCGGTGCTCGAGGCCTTGTCCAATGCAGGCGTTGACACCCCGGTGCTGAGGCTGGGGCTGCCGGACGATTTCATCGAGCATGGAGATCCAGCACAACTGCATGCGATGTGCGGGCTGGACGCCGCCGGCATCGAGCAGGCGGTGCTCAAGCGCTTCGGCGCGCCGCTGTCACTGGTGACGCCGGCCGCCGCCTGACCCGATTCACCCTGGCGACAGCGCCGGCTGTCGAAAACTGCGATGCTTCGCAGTGGGCTCTGTTCTCGATCCATGAATCACCTGACCGACGCGCTCCATATCCCCGATACCCAAAGTGAACGTGACGAGCGCCACCTGGCGATCCAGCGCGTGGGGGTCAAGGATGTGCGGTATCCGCTCACCTTGCGGGTGGCGGGTGCCGACCAAGCCACATCGGCGCTGTGGTCACTGGATGTGGCCTTGCCTGCGGAGAAGAAGGGCACCCACATGTCCCGCTTCGTGGCGTGGCTGGACAGCCAGTCCCAAGCGCTCGACGCCCCGGGGCTGGCCCGCCAGCTCGAGGTGATGCTGGGCAAGCTCGGGGCCGCCGAAGGCCGCATCGAGGCCAAGTTCTCGTTCTTCATTCGCAAGCGTGCCCCGGTTTCCGGCCTGCAGAGCCTGCTGGACTACGGCGGCGCGTTCATCGCTGAGCGGCGTGCGGGCCAGACGGCCCTCTGGCTGGAGGTGGGTGTGCCGGTCAAGAGCCTGTGCCCCTGCTCCAAGGAAATCTCTGACTACGGTGCACACAACCAGCGCTCGCTGGTCACTATCCGCGTCGAGTTGAAGTCACCGGAGCAAAGCCCGGTCGAGTGGCATGAACTGGTCCGCTTTGCCGAGGACAACGCCTCCAGCGAGATCTGGCCGATGCTCAAGCGCGCCGACGAGAAGTGGGTCACCGAGAGGGCGTACGAGAACCCGAAGTTCGTCGAGGACCTGGTGCGCGACGTGGCACTGGCATTGAATGCCGATGCCCGGATCGGCCGCTACAGTGTCGATGTCGAGAACTTCGAATCGATACACAACCACTCGGCCTACGCGCGCATCGAGCGGGACTGACAGGTCACCCGCAGGAACTGGCCGGCGACGAAGATATCTTTCTCGATGGCCCGCCGAGCGGCCGCGCTGTCGCGCCTGGCGAGAGCGGCCAGCAGATCCTCGTGTGCATCGTTGAGAACGCCCGCGGACTCAGGGCTGTCGAACAGCCGATTCGAAATCGGCCCGGCCTTCAGCCACAAGGTGTCGATCAGCCCGAACAGCAGCGGCGACCCTGCCGCGCGGTAGAGCAGCACGTGGAAGTCTTCGTTCGCTGCGAGGTAGGCGGTGCCATCGTGGCGGGCCAGCGCGTCGGCCATGTTGGCCGAAAGTGCGTGCAGGCGATGTACCTGGGCGGCATCCAGGCGCAGGCACCCGCGCTCCGCAGCCTCGCCTTCGAGCAGCATGCGCATCTGCAGCAGATCGTCGAACTCGGGCAATGACAGCCTCGGCACGGCGACGCCGGCATTCGGCACGTTGACCAGCGCACCTTCCGCAGCCAGGCGCTGCAAGGCGGCCCGTACGGGCATCTGCCCCACACCCAGTTGTGCCGCCACGGTGCGGATCTTCAACCTCTCGCCGGGCAGGAACCTGCCCACAGTCACCCATTGGCGGAGCGTGGCGTACGTGTCGTCTTGCTGAGTGCTGGTGGGCATTGTCGGCATGTCAGTCGCTCCACGTTGGGCGGGCCGACCCACACTGCACGGACTCGGAGTGGGCGCTGTGTGTCTGCATTCGGCCCTTTGCTGTCGTCTGAAATCGCATGCCTGCACGGTGGCGGCAGGGCGGCGGCGGCACCTGAGCTCTCCGGCCCACGCTCGCGGTCGACCACCGAGCGAGGCGGGCCGTTGCCGCA
>CAYJEC010000633.1:0-2365 GCA_964369025.1 uncultured Ideonella sp.
CAGGGCCTCGTAGTCGAGCAGGTCGCATCTGACAAACTTGAGCGCATCAGCCGCGCCGCCAACAATCGCCCTGATCCGCTCGATGGTGCTCTGGTGGCTGTTGCAGAGGTTGTCGAGGACCACCACCTGGTAGCCTGCCTCGAGCAGCTCCACGCAGCAGTGGCTGCCAATGTATCCGGCCCCTCCGGTGGCCAACACATGCGTCCCTGCGCCCGCTCTGATCATCCCCAAATGGTATTGGGGTTAGGGTTAATGAGACAATAAAGTGATCATATTCCATTTTAGGAAGGTGTCAGTATGTACTGTGTGTACAGATGAGAAGGTTAGAACGAAAATTGGCGATCGTAGCGAACGTTAAGATGCCAATGTCCAGTATTGGATTTAGGGTTACGGTGTTGAAGGTTGTCCACTTTTATCAAGGTGATGGCTTCTGATCCGCCCTAGCCCTACCCTGTTGAATGTTAGATGCTTCGAGGCAGTAAACATCATTCTTGGTAATAGCGACAGAATCAATTAAACACTGGTTTATTGAGTAAACTCTTCTAACCTTACACTATTATATTGCCCTGTTGTTCCGAACAGACTCGCATCATCCTGATTGGCTTTGAGCAGGGAATAAAGTTGAGAGACTGTTCTTAAGGAGAGATGCGGCAGAGGGCAACGATCCATGACAGCAGTCAGACCGGCCGGCTACTTTTCCGAGTCGGGCAGCGAACAGGAAGAGTCCATCTACGACGAACGCATCGGCGTCCGTCGTCTGGGCTTCCGCAATGTCAAGGCGCATCCGGAACGCGTCATGCTGTCCATGGACACGTCCGCCGAGTCGCTGGCCAGCGCCGGCAGCCCCTCGTGGCTCGTCGGCTCCATGTGTCTGCTGGTGCCCAGCGTCCTCGACGTCGAGTATTGGCAGCAGGAGGGCTGGACGCGCATCTTCCGGCCCGAAGACGAACACGGCCGCATCAGCAAGCAGAGCAGGGCCTTTGACACCTGGAACGAGGCGCTGAAGATGGCCGTGCAGTTTGACTTTTTGGACTCGGGCCAGGTGCAGATGCGCAGCCAGCTGCTGGCGCCCAGGGCCCGCAAGCAGTGGGAGCGGGCGCGCGGCCGTCCCGAAGACCTGGACCAGCGCCAGGTCGTCGCCTGTCTCGATCTGGATCTGCCCGGCCGGCGGGCCCGCTTCTTCCCCCGCCGAAAGGTGCACCAGCAGCAACACGTGGACGCCGAGGCCGTGATCATCCAGGAGAGTCTGCACGGCGCCTTTCCGATGGGCGCCTACCACGGAAGCGACTACCAGAGCCGGCTTGTCCTGCACCAGTCGGGCCTCGACCGGATCGGCATCATCGACCCCATCAGCCTCCGGGTGCGGACCCACATTGCCTACGCCGACCTCAACCGCCACTTTACCGGGGTGCCATGTGCGCGGCCCCTGAGCGATCCCCGGACGACCGAGGTGATCAACGTCCTGGTCGAGTATCCCAAAAAGCCGTCTCAGGAGATGGCCAAATACCGGGTCATCTCGCTGACCGGCCAGGTGGGCACCCTGCAGGAAAGCTCGCAGGTCGGACGGGTCGTGGCCACCTTCCAGGCCCCCGCCACCCTGCTAAAGTCGTTTGCCCTCACGCCGCGCTTCATCATTGTGCCGATCCACTCGCTCCGATACTCGAAACGGGCCCCGGACTTTGGCGCCAACGTCACCGGCGGCACCGAAGAGTTTCTGGAGTGGGACGAAGAGGCCGACACGCTCTTCTACATTGTGTCGCGCGACGAGGGCCAGCTGGTGGCCGTCTACCGCAGCGAGCCCGCCTACATTGCCACGGTGCTCAACGCCTTTGAGGGCGGCGGGACGCCGTTGGAGATCCAGGCGGGCGGCAGCATCTACCTCGACCTGGTCGCCTCCTCTGCGCCGCCGCCGCTGCTGACGCTCAACGACCTGCGCAACGCGGCCGGCCCCGCCGAGCTCCACGCGCCGCTGCAGACCACGCTGCGGCGATACTCGCTCTTCCGCCTCGGCGAGGAGATTGCCCGCTTTGACGGCGCCGCCGGCCAGCTGCCCGCCTTTCCCCTGGCGCTCTTCCACTCCCTGACCGACTACTCGCTCCACACGCCCCTCATCAACGCCAGCTGGACAGGCGCGCCCCACCGCTACGCCTTTGGCCTCGGCGTCGACCGCGACAACCGCGGCCGCCCCGGCTTCCTCCCCAACTGCATCATCAAGAGCGACCTGGTGTCGCCCTTCAAGACGATGCAGTTCTACCGGACGGGCACGTATCCGAGCCCCGCGCTGCTGGTCTTGCGCACCGAGCTCGGCAACACGCCATTTGCCGCAGACGACGGCGTCCTCGTCACGGTGCTCTTGGAAGTTCGC
>CAYJEC010000634.1:0-2363 GCA_964369025.1 uncultured Ideonella sp.
TCGTGGCTACCGACTACGTCTGAACTTCCTCTGCACCACTCATTCCCCATCGAAAGGTTGCTAGATGTTCAACGACAACGGGCATTTCCTTCTTGCCCTGTTCGAGTTCTTCCTGTTCTTCGCCTGGTTCATGTGCCTGTTCTGGGTGTTGGGCGACATCTTCCGCAGCAGCGACATGGGCGGCGGAGCGAAGACCCTCTGGATCCTGTTCGTGATCCTGATCCCCTGGCTCGGCCTCCTTGTGTACGTCATCGCCCGCGGCAAGGGCATGCAGGAGCGTCAGCTCGAGCAGGCGCGCGAGATCCAGGCCGCTCAGACGGAGTACATCAAGTCCGTCGCCGGCAACCCCGCGGCAGACGCAACCGGCCAGATCACCTCCGCGAAGGCCCTGCTTGACTCAGGGGCCATCACCCAGGCCGAGTTCGAGGCACTGAAGGTCAAGGCACTGGCGTGAGGCTGACCCGCATCATCGCCGTGGCGGCTGGGCTCGCGATCGCGAGCACGGCACTGGTCGCCTGCAGTTCGACGAGCAGCGAGTCGGACGCCACCACCGCCGAGCTGGACGCCCGTGTCACGGCTCTCGAATCCCGAGTGGATGGCCTGGAGGCCATCGTGGGCAAGGTCATCATCGCCGACCCCGCGGCCGCGATCCAGCAGCTCGAGTCCGACGTCGCCGCCCTCGACAAGCAGCTCGCGGACGCGACCGCCAGCGCCGCAGCCGCAGCGGAGTCGGTGTCGGCCGAGGTGGCCGCTGCCCAGGCGGACCTCGACGAGGCGAAGGCATCCGTCGAGGCTGCAAAGACAGCAGCGGGCGAAGCCAAGGCACAGGCGATCCTCGCCGCCGAGGAGCGCCTCGCGGCCGCCCGTGCGTCCCTGGGGGCCCTCAAGGCGAAGGTCGCCGACGCCGCCGGATCCTCAGCCGCGTCACCGAGTCCCAGCACGTCCTGATCCCAGCTCGCCACTCACGACACCACCAGGAGGAACCATGGCCATCGGCCCGGTCGACGTCTACATCATCGGCTTCCCCGGCAACAAGTTCACCGGCCAGATCGCCCCAGCGATCCTGCGGCAGGTCGAGAACGGCACCATTCGCGTGCTCGACATCACCTTCATCATGAAGGACGCCGACGGCGTCGTCACCACGTTGGAGATCGGCGACCTCGACGCTGAGACGGGCGCGAGCTTCATGTCCATCGACGTCGCGCAGCCCGGAGCCCTCGGCCCCGAAGACGCTGACGAGGTCAGCGAGGACCTGCCGCTCAACAGTGCCGCGATGCTCATCGCCTTCGAGAACCGGTGGGCCGAGGAGATCGTCAGCACCCTTCGCGGGGCCGACGCGTTCGTCATCGACACCGTTCGCATCCCCGCCGACGTCGTCGAGTCCGTCATCACTTCCTGACCCACCTTCCGCTCCACCCGATTGAGAGGCAACAGACATGGGACTCATGCGCATGGCCGCCCGCACCGCCGTCGTAGCCGGGACCGCTACCGCGGTCTCCGGCCGCGTGGCACACCGTCAGGCCAACAAGTACGACGCCCAGGCTCAGGAGCAGGCTGCGCAGCAGCAGGCTGACGCACCGGCGCCAGCCGTCGCGGAGGCCAGCCCCGAGGATGCTCAGATGGCCCAGCTGCAGAACCTCGCCCAGCTGCACAGTCAGGGAGTCCTGTCGGACGAGGAGTTCGCCGCAGCCAAGGCGAAGGCACTGGGCATCTGACCCTTGGCAAGTTCCGGGCGGCCGTCATGTCAAGCAACCTTGCAGAGCCGCGGCTCCCGGCTCGCCCTCGCCCTGTCGGAGATGAGTGAACATGAATGATCACGTGCCGGCCGCACCGTCGAGCAGGAAGCTGCCCATCCTCCTGGCGATGGCGATGTTCGTCCTGGTGGTGGACACGACCATCATGAACGTGTCCATCTCGGCCGTCGCCGAGAGTCTCGATGCATCGGTGAGCAGCATCCAGTCGGCGATCGCCCTCGAGGCGCTAGTGTCCGCGGCCTTCATCCTGATCAACAGCAAACTGGGCGACCTGATGGGCCGTAAGCGTGCCTACGTCATCGGACTGCTGGCCTATGCCGTGGGGGCGCTCGCGATGACTCTCGCGCAGAGCGTGATGGCGATCATCGTGTTCTGGGCGATCATCGGTGGCCTGGGCGCGTCACTCCTGCTGCCGGCCATGCAGTCGCTGATCCACGGTAACTTCGAGGGAGCGGCACGGGCGAAGGTGTACGCACTGGTGGGGGCGTCCATGGCAATCACCAGGCCCCGGCCCACCAGGAAGATGAAGCAGGCCATCAAGCCCAACACGCCCACCAGGCCAAACTCTTCCGAGAAGGCGGCAAAAATGAAATCGGTGGTGCGCTCGGG
>CAYJEC010000635.1:0-2363 GCA_964369025.1 uncultured Ideonella sp.
GGCAATGATGTCGTCCAGGATGTCCCGTATGGAGATCATGCCCAGCACGGTACCGCCGTCCACCACGGGCAGGTGGCGGATCTTCTTCTCGCTCATCAGCGACATGCAGGTGCGCGTGCCGGCGCGTGGCGCCACCGTCACCACATGCCGCGTCATGATCTCGGCCACGGTGGTTTCACGCGAGTTGCGGCCCTGCAGCGCGATCTTGCGCGTGTAGTCGCGCTCCGAGAACACGCCAACCAGCTTGCCGCCGTCCATCACCATCAAGGCGCCCACTTCGTAGCGCGCCAGCAGCTCCAGCGCCGCGAAGACCGATTCGTCGGGCCTCACGTGCCACAAGGTGCCGTCCCTCTTCTTGAGCAATTCGGACACGGGCTTCATCGCATGCCTCCTCAAACCCAGCCTAGGGAGGCCCAGGGTAGCGGAAGCGTCGCAGCCGTCCAAGAGGGCTGCACCCGGTGGGCATAGGTCTTTGTAGGGGTGCCCGGCCCTTCCCAGCAGGCAGGTGGCCGCGCATGATCGCCCGTGCCTGCACCGGGAGGAACCCCATGGCCTCGAACACGCCGACCACGCCGACCCCCACGGCACCGCTGCCCAACGCCGATCGCATCGCCATCCTGGACGTGCTGCGCGGTTTTGCGCTGATGGGCATCCTGATCATGAACATGCCCGGCTTCAGCTACAGCGGCTGGCATGAGGCCGACGGCTCGCACTTCTGGCCGGGGCGCATGGACCAGCTGGCCGAAGAAGTGCGCGACGCGCTCTTCTCCGGCAAGTTCAACAGCCTGTTCAGCGTGCTGTTCGGGCTGGGCTTCACCATCCAGTTCACGCGCATGCAGCAGTTGGACCCGCTGGGCGCCGACCGGCTGTACCTGCGCCGACTGCTGGTGCTGTTTGCGCTGGGTGTGGTGCACGCCTGCGTGTTCTGGTTTGGCGACGTGCTGCACGTGTACGCGCTGCTGGGCATCGTGCTGCTGTTCGGATTGCGGCGGGTCAGCGACCGCGGCCTCATCGCCATCATGGCCGCCTGCATCGTCTACCCGCTGGTCGCCAGCCTGCTGCGCGTGGCTTTCGTCAGCAAGGAATTCGTGGCCAGCCGCGTGGCCCAGGGCAAGGCCTTTGCGGCCACCAACGACGCCGCTTTCGGCGCCGGCAGCTTCCTGGACACGGCGCATGAGAACCTGCGGCTCATGCTGCACGAGTACGGCGACATGTACTCGCTGTGGGGCACCTTCGGCTGGTACGTGTCCATGACGCTGACCATGCTGCTGGGCGTGCTGGCCGGCCGCCGCCAGTGGGCGCGGCGCATCCCGGAGCTGATGCCGCAGATCAAGCGGCTGACCTGGTTCATGCTGATCGTGGGCCTGGGTCTGTCAGCCACGGCGCAGATGATCTGGCAGGCCAACCGCACGCCGGGGCCTTCGCTGATCAAGACCTTCGCTGGCCTTTGCTACAACCTGTCGCGCCCCATGGTGATGGTGTTCTACGTGCTGGCCATCGTGCAGCTGTACCAGCGCGTGTCGCTGAGGGCGCTGTTCAAGCCCTTCGAGCTGGCCGGCCGCATGCCGCTCACCAACTACCTGATGCAGACCGCCATCTGCACCACGCTGTTCTATGGCTGGGGCTTTGGCCTGTGGGCCAAGGTGGGGCCGGCGGCAGGCCTGGCCTTGTCGGTGGCGATCTTCTTCCTGGTGCAGGTCCCCTGGAGCTACTGGTGGCTGAAGCGCCACGAGCGCGGCCCCATGGAGGCGCTGTGGGCGCGGCTGACCTACGGGGCGCGACGCGGCGGCGCCGCATCCGAGGCGCCGGTGCCGGCGCGCGCGCCATAGGCCTGCAGCGCGGCACGCACATCGTCTGGCAGAGCCTGGGAGCGGTGTGTATCCAGCGACGTGCACACCAGCACCTGGCGGGCGCGCAGGCGCACACCGTCGGCGCCCACCACGTCATGCAGGAGCGTGAAGGAACTGCGGCCCAGGTGGGCCAGTGACAGTTCCCAGCGCAGCCGGTCGCCATGGCGGCTGATGGCGGTGAAGTCCACCTCCAACCGCACCGTGGGCAAGCCCAGCCGGCGCGGGCCGATCAGGTCCGCGTAGGGCAAGGCCAAGGCCGAGTCGAACCACTCTTCGACGACGCCATTGAGCATCACCAGGTACTGCGGGAAGAAGACGATGCCGGCCGGGTCGCAGTCCGAAAAGCGCACGGTGCGCGTGGCGGTGAAGGCGTCCATCAGGACTCCGACTTCAACCTGAAGCGCTGCAGCTTGCCCGTTTCCGTGCGCGGCAGGCTGCTGCGGAATTCCACTTCGCGCGGGTACTTGTAAGGCGCCACGGTCTGCTTGACAAAGTCCTGCAGCGCCTTGGCCA
>CAYJEC010000636.1:0-2353 GCA_964369025.1 uncultured Ideonella sp.
TGCACGCCACCCATGTGAACAGCGCGGAGATCCTGGCCGTGGCACCCGCGGGCAGCACCGCGGTGATCTGCCCCAGCACCGAGGCCAACCTGGGGGACGGCCTGACCGACCTGCCAGCATGGCTGAGAGCCAGCGTGCCGCTGGCCGTCGGCTCGGACAGCCACGTCACCCGGGCGTGGCGCGAGGAACTGCGCTGGATGGACTACGGCCAGCGCCTGAGCCTGAAGTGCCGCAACGTCGCGGCCGCGCCCGAACGGGGCCAGCCGGCCACCGGCGCACGCCTGTGGGAAAGCGCCCTCGAAGGCGGCGGCCGAGCGGCCGGCCACAGCGTTTGGGGCCTGCACCCAGGCGCCCGCGCCGACCTGCTCGTGGTGGACCTGGCGGACGCCAGCCTGGCCGGCATTCCGCCCACGCGTTTGCTGGACGCCCTCGTGTTCTCCAGCCCCGGCCGCCCCTGGCGCGACGTGATGGTGGCCGGCGACTGGGTCGTGCGCGACCACCACCAGCGCGGCACCGCCGAGCGGCTGGCGCGCTTCGAAGCAGTGATGCAAGGGCTCTGGTCGGCTGAGGGCTGACCCCGATGGCCTGATCACCAGATGAACCGATTCGCCGGCCGAGTTGGCCAGCGTCAGACGTTCACACCGGATCCCACTGGGCCGGCACGCTGGGTCGGCCAGGTGGAGTTGAAGATGGTGCCACGTTGAAGCCGCCGCACCACGGCCCCACACGGCCGCGTGCCCACTCACATCGTGCGCCAGATCTCGTCGTGAATCGTGCCCGCGATGAAGTTGTCGCTGCCTTTGGCGGCCATTTCCTTGTAGTGCGGGTCGCTGGTGATGGCCGTCATCTTGGCTTCGAGCGCGGCGAGGTTCTCGTAGCGGGCGGCCCAGCCGATGCGGTTGGGATTGCCGGCAACCGGCATCGCGATCGACAGATCGACGCCGTGCTTGTCCTTGACGTAAGCGGCGATCTGCTGGGCGAAAGCGATGGCGCTGCCGACCTTGCCGGAGGCGATGGCGGCGTTGCGATAGAAAGCGATCATGGGTCAGTTCCTTTCAAGGGGTTGGCCGGAGTTCGGCAAGCAGCGCTTGCTGCAGGCCGACGTCGCCTCCGGTCGTGGCGACGTCGATACATGAATGGGGTGTTCTCGGCCCCGGCCAGCTCGGCCGGTGGCAACGGGTTTCAGGCCAGCCGGATGACGCTGGGCGAAAGCGCGTGAATCGACAGCGCCGAACGCTTGGCACACAGGTGCGTTTCGCCAGGCTCGAGCACGATGTCCAACTGCTCGCCGTCGAAGCACAGCCAGAGCGTGCCGCTCTCGCAGGTCACACGGCCACCGAGTGGCTTGGCGATCCAGGTCGTGGTGCCCTGCTTCAGCGACACGGTCGATTCGATCGGCTGCGCGTCACGCCCCGGCTCGATGACCCGGCGCACGAACGCGTGTGCCCAGGCACAAGATGCGGCCCACAGGTCTCGGGGCGGCGCGATGAAGGGGGCGTGGCTCGCGATGTTCATGATGTACTTCTAGGTGTGGCGCTTCGGCCTGGGTTGAAAGCTGCGTCCTGACAGGTCTGACGGGTGTCGTCGAGATCAGCGGCACAAGCAGGCCGACGCGACCATCAGGTCGGCCGCTTGCGGCAGCGCGTAGGCGGCGACCGCGTGCACGGTCGTGAAGGTGATGGCCAGGGCGGTGGCGAAGCTGGCAAGGCGGGTGGTGATCGAGGTCTTCATGGCGGGCTTCCTTCGTGTCATGCAGACCGACTGGCCTGCGATGGATGAACTGTAGGAAGCGGAGCCGATCGGCGCGATACCGCGAAGGCGTTTCGGCCTACCGTGAACGCGGTAGGCGCCGGCAGACCGGGCCGGTCTGCCGAGGGAGGGTGCGCCGCCCACAGCCGCTCAGGCCAGCGGCATGACCATCGCGAGATGCAGGCCAGCAGCATGTAGCGGCCACGCTCGCAGCCGCTGCCTCAGGATGCCGTGGGCCAGCATGCCGCAATCGATGAACGCACCGAACTCATCCCTGATGAATCCAGGCAACTCAGCGCTGGTGCTGACCTCGTTGTGGGCGATGAAGCTGGCCACGTGCTGCTGCATCAGCCGGTACGGGGTGCCGCCTCACTGTGCGTGTCCGCTGCTGCGGGACATACTTCGGAGCGGGAAGCAGCACGGATCCGGCGGGCCGCTTCGGGACTGCTAGGCTGCTGGGCACCCTCGTGTTCTCCAGCCCGGCCTGCCCCGGCACGACGTGACGGTGTCCGGCGACTGGGTCGTGCGTGATTGCTTCCCGCGAGGCACCGCCGAGCGGCTATGGCGCTTCGAGGTGATGATGCACAGGCTCTGGTCGGCGGAG
>CAYJEC010000637.1:0-2353 GCA_964369025.1 uncultured Ideonella sp.
AAAGACAGCGATGGACCGAGGCATGAAGCTCGCCGAAGTGGCGCAGCGCATCGTGGACGTCGCCGACCTCCTGATCTGAGCCGCAGACGCACAAGCCGGGTGCGTCGGGCGCCGCAACGCACCTCAAATGGTGCACAGCAGCATCGACTTGGCCGATTCTCCCGGGCAGATCGCTGGCAATGCGCTGGCACAGCGATTGCAATGCCTGCAGCGAAGGGTCAAAGACGACCCTCCCGATCACCCCAGCGGATCAAGGCCGATGCGCTGAGGTGGGACGACGACGTCCTCACGAACTCCGCCCCACCGGGCAGACAACGTGTGGACGTTTTTTTTCGACTGCACACAGCCACCTGCCATGACCCACTCGACGACACGGAAGATCCTCATGAGCCGCAGAACCCTCATCAAGGCCGCCGCCGCCTCCGGCGCCACAGGCCTCGTGCCCGGATTGCAGAGCGCGGTCTACGCGCAGGGATCCGACAAGCCCGAGAAGGAGGAGGTGCGGATCGGCTTCATTCCGCTGACCGACTGCGCGTCGGTGGTGATGGCCTCGGTGCTGGGCTTCGACAAGAAGTACGGAGTGAAGATCATCCCGACCAAGGAGGCCTCCTGGGCCGGTGTACGCGACAAGCTGGTCAATGGTGAGCTCGACATGGCTCATGTGTTGTGGGGGCTCATCTACGGCGTGCAGATGGGCGTGGCCGGGCCGAAGAAGGACATGGCCATCCTGATGAACCTGAACCACAACGGCCAGGCCATCACGCTGTCGAAGAAACTGGCCGACAAGGGGGCGGTGGACGGCGCCTCGCTGGCCAAGCTGATGGCCACCGACAAACGCGAGTACACCTTCGCGCAGACCTTCCCGACGGGAACCCATGCGATGTGGCTGTACTACTGGCTGGCCTCGCACGGCATCAACCCGATGAAGGACGCCAAGGTGATCACCGTGCCGCCGCCGCAGATGGTGGCCAACATGCGGGTGGGCAACATGGACGGCTACTGCGTCGGCGAGCCCTGGAACCACCGCGCCATCATCGACGGTATCGGCATCACCGCCACCACCACGCAAGACGTGTGGAAGGACCACCCCGAGAAGGCCCTGGGCACCACCGGCGAGTTCGCCAAGAAGTACCCCAACACCTGCCGCGCGGTGATCATGGCCATCCTCGAGGCCGGTCGCTGGATCGACGCCAGCCTGTCCAACAAGAACAAGATGGCCGAGACGGTGGCCGACAAGGCCTATGTCAACACCAGCGTCGACGCGATCAACCAGCGCATCCTGGGCCGCTACCAGAACGGCCTGGGCAAGACCTGGGACGACCCGAACCACATGAAGTTCTTCAACGACGGGGTAGTGAACTACCCGTACCTGTCGGACGGCATGTGGTTCCTGACCCAGCACAAGCGCTGGGGCCTGGTCAAGGACCACCCGGACTACCTGGCCGTTGCCAAGAGCGTCAACCAGACGGCCCTTTATGCGCAGGCCGCCTCGGCACTGAAGGTCAGCGTGCCCAAGGATCCGATGCGCAGTTCCAAGATGGTCGACGGCGTGGTCTGGGATGGCAAGGATCCCGCCAAGTACGCCGACGCGTTCAAGGTCCGCGTCTGACGCGCACCGCACAGGAGATCACCATGGTCAGTGCCGTCTTCCATTCACCGCTCGCCGGCGCCGCGGCCACCGAGCCGGCTCCCGTTGCCGTCAAGGCCGCCCCGGCACCAACGCCGACCCCGAGCGCACCACGCCGGCCCAGCCGAGCGCCGATAGACTGGAGCGGCGTCTGGCTGCAGGTGTTGCCGCCGGTGCTGGGCCTGGCCCTGCTGATCGGGGTCTGGGCGCTGCTGACCATGAAGTCGGAGACCTTCCCGACACCGGCCGCTACCTTCCAGGCGGCGGTGAAGCTGTTCGCCGATCCGTTCTACAGCAACGGTCCGAACGACCAGGGCATCGGCTGGAACATCCTGTTCTCGCTGGAGCGTGTGGCCGTGGGCTTCGGCCTGGCCGCCGCGGTGGGCATCCCGCTGGGCTTCATGATCGGCCGCTTCGAGTTCCTGGGCCGCATGGTCTCGCCGCTGATCAGCCTGCTCAAGCCGGTGTCGCCGCTGGCCTGGCTGCCGATCGGCCTGCTGGTCTTCAAGAGTGCCAACCCGGCCGCCATCTGGACCATCTTCATCTGCTCGATCTGGCCGATGGTGGTCAACACCGCGGTGGGGGTGCAGCGCGTGCCGCAGGATTACCTGAACGTCGCCCGGGTGCTGAACCTGTCGGAGTGGAAGGTCATCACGCGCATCCTGTTTCCCGCCGTGCTGCCGTATCTGCTGACCGGCGTGCGCTTGTCGGTCGGCACGGCGTGGC
>CAYJEC010000638.1:0-2351 GCA_964369025.1 uncultured Ideonella sp.
GGTGATCTCGAGCTGGATCATGCGGTGTGGCAGGCCGTGCGGGCTGACCGCGGCATGCACCAGCTCGACCATGTCTTTCTGCAGGAACATGCGGTAGGGCATGTTCACGGCGACCGTGCCGTCGAATCCGAATTCCTGCTGCCAGACGCGGGCCTGCTTCGCGGCCTCGCGCAGCACCCATTCGCTCATCGGCACGATCAGGCCGGTCACCTCGGCCAACGGAATGAAGTCGTTGGGCGGCACCAGAAGGTCGCCGCGCCGCCAGCGCATCAAGGCCTCGACACCGACCATGCGGCCGGTGGAGATCTCCACCTGCGGCTGGTAGTGCAGCACGAGTTCGTCTCGCTCGATGGCCTTGTGCAGCGCAGTCTCCAGCTCAAGCTTCTCGCGCCCCCGGCTGGCACCTTGCGGGCTGTAGATGGACAGCCGGTTGCGGCCGTCGTCCTTCGCGCGGTACATCGCCACATCGGCGTTGCGCATCAGGTCGTGCACGTTG
Organism: uncultured Ideonella sp.; assembly: GCA_964369025.1. Classification (GTDB taxonomy): domain Bacteria; phylum Pseudomonadota; class Gammaproteobacteria; order Burkholderiales; family Burkholderiaceae_C; genus Ideonella. Next base: position 497 of record CAYJEC010000638.1, read on the forward strand.
GTGCCGTCACGCGGGTACAACGCAATGCCCACGCTCGCTGTCGCGAAGCATTCCTGGCCGCCCGCGTAGACGGGCTCGCGCAGGACATCCAGGATGCGTTGCGCCACGCGCTCGGCGTCGTGCTCGTCGCCCACCTCGGGTAGCAAGGCGATGAATTCGTCGCCGCCGAGCCGGCCCACAGCCTCCAGCGAGCGGTGGGTGCGGGTGCCGGCGGATTCCACCACGCCCTCGACGATCTGGTCGCTGTGCCGCACGCAGCTGCGCAGGCGCACGGCCACCTCGATCAGCAACTCGTCGCCGGCGGTGTGGCCGAGCGTGTCGTTGATGTTCTTGAACCGATCGAGGTCGATCATCAACAGGGCCACCTGGTGGCCCAAGCGGCGCGCGTACTCCAGTGCCCGCTCGGTACGCCACACCAGCTGGCGGCGGTTCGGAAGGCTGGTCAAGGCATCGTTGTTGGCCAGGCGACGGACAGTGTCCTCGGCCTGGCGGCGGTCGGTCACATCCTGCACGATGCCGGTGTAGCCGATGCAATGGCCGTGTTCGGCGAACTCGGGCTCTGCCTCCACATGCAGGATTCGGAATCGCCCGTCAGGCAGGTTCATCGGTACATCGGTGGCGATCACCGAGACCTGCTGCAGCACCTCGCGTACCGAGCGCAGCAACGCGCGGCGGTCTGACGGCGGGATCGAGCGGATGAGGTAGTTCAGGCCGGGTTGATCGTCCGGACCGAATCCGAACACGCGGAGCGCCTCCTCCGACAGATCAAGGCCGCGGCCGATCGGCTGGGCAGGGTCGTACCACCAATCGAAGCTGCCCATGCGGGCCAGGTCCTGGGCACGGGCGAGCTTGGACTTGCTGCGGGCCAACTCAATGTTGGTGCGGGAGGCGCGCAGCATGTAGCGCAACCGCCCCGCCAGCAGGCTCCATTGGTTGCTCTTGACGAAGAAGTCGGTGGCGCCGGCCTGGTAGGCCTTGTTGATCGATCCTTCGTCATCCAGGCCAGTGAGCATCAGCACCGGGATGTTCTCGAAGCCGTACATGCGACGCAGCTCACGGCAGGTCTCGAAGCCGTCCAGGCCAGGCATTCGGGCGTCGAGCACCACCAGATCCGGTGTCCAGTCGCGCAGCAGGCGCAGGGCAGACTCACCGTCAGTGGACTCGGTGATGTCAAAACCATGCTGCGTCATCGCCGCCGACACGAGCATGAGATTCACCTCGTCGTCGTCCACCAGCAGCACCCGCGGGCGATCGGCGTGGTTGAAGCCGAGGTTGTTGCCGGCTGCCGTCATGAGGCAGCCAGGCCCAATTGCGACCGCACGGCGGCACGCACCCGGGCCGCTTCGCTGAAGAAGCGCGCGACGTGCGGCTCGATCTTTGCCAATTCCTGGCGGCGGATGCAGTGCTCGACCTCGCCACAAACCTGCGAGAAAGTCAGCGCCCCGACACTGGCAGATGCCGATTTCAGGGTGTGCGCCGCACGCGCGACGGTGTCCCATTGACCTGCATCAAGCGCTTGCCGCGCTTCGGCGACATGTTTCTCGAGCGACCGGTCATAGGTACCCAGAACCCGTACCAGGAAGCTGCCGCTGCCGGAGGGATCGAGCTGGCGAAGTTGGTCGAGGCTGTTCTCGTCCAGCACCGGGGCTGGCGAGGGTTCGGATGGCGATGAGGGCTGGGCTTCAAGCATGGAAGAAAGATCCATTGACTTCGGCTTCCTGGAAGTCCAGGCCCATCCCGCTGTGCCCGTCGAACGACCAGCCTGCGGGCCGAGGTGCAACGAACCCAATATACATTGTGCAAGCATCGGCTGCGGGGCCTGGGCCGTCAAGCCCGAGATATCAAGGCGGAACGC
>CAYJEC010000639.1:0-2345 GCA_964369025.1 uncultured Ideonella sp.
CGACACCGACAGCAGACCGTCGGCATCCACCTGGAAGGTCACGCGGATGCGCGCCGCACCGGCCGCCATCGGCGGGATGCCGCGCAACTCGAAGCGCGCGAGGGACCGGCAGTCCGAGACCAGCTCGCGTTCGCCCTGAACCACGTGGATCGCCATCGCTGTCTGGCCGTCCTTGAAGGTGGTGAAGTCCTGCGCCTTGGCCACCGGGATGGTGGTGTTGCGTTCGATCACCCGCTCGACCAACCCACCCATGGTTTCCAGGCCCAGCGACAGCGGGATCACGTCGAGCAGCAGCAACTCGCCGTCCTGAGCGTTGCCAGCCAGGGCGTTCGCCTGGATCGCGGCGCCGATGGCCACCACCTCGTCCGGGTTCACATCGGTCAACGGCGGCCGGCCGAAGAACTCGGCAACCGCAGCACGAACCGATGGCATGCGGGTCGACCCGCCCACCAGAACCACGCCGTTCACCTCGTCGCGGGCCAGCTTCGCGTCACGCAACACCTTGCGAACGGCGGTGAGCGTGCGGTCCAGCAGGGGCCGCGTCAAGTCATCGAACTGCTCGCGCGTCACCTTCACGTCGATCGGGCCGCCGGACAGGCGCGCGGAGAGCATCGCTTCGGTCACCGCAGTCAGGGTCTCCTTTGCAAGGCGCGCGGCCACCAGCATGGCACGTTTGTCCTGGGGGCTGGCGAGCTCAACACGGGCCTGCGCCGCGGCCCACGAGGCCAGCGCATGGTCGAAGTCGTCGCCCCCCAACGCCGCATCGCCGCCGGTGGCCACCACCTCGAACACGCCACGCGCCAGGCGCAGCAGCGAAATGTCAAAGGTGCCGCCGCCCAGGTCAAAGACGGCGTAGAGGCCCTCGCTGCCATGGTCGAGGCCATAGGCCACTGCGGCAGCCGTGGGCTCGTTGATCAACCTGAGCACGTTCAGTCCTGCGAGCTGGGCGGCGTCCTTGGTGGCCTGGCGCTGTGCGTCGTCGAAATAGGCCGGCACAGTGATCACGGCCCCGAAAAGGTCGTCGTCGAAGGTGTCTTCGGCCCGCTGGCGCAACGTGGCAAGCACCTCGGCCGACACCTCCACGGGGGTCTTCACGCCCTGTCGGGTGTCGATGGCCACCATGCCGGGCTGGTCGAAGAAGCGGTATGGAAGACGGGCGTGCCCCGCAACGTCGGTCAGACCGCGGCCCATCAGACGCTTGACGGAGGCGATGGTGTTCTCAGGGTCTTCGGCCTGCGCCGCGGCGGCCTCATGGCCGATCTGCCGGCCTCGCTCGCCAACGTAACGAACCACCGAAGGCAGCATGACTCGGCCGTGGGCGTCGGGAAGGCATTCCGCCAGACCATGGCGCACGGCCGCGACAAGCGAGTTGGTGGTACCCAGGTCGATGCCCACGGCGATGCGCCGCTGATGCGGGTCAGGCGCCTGGCCGGGCTCGGATATCTGTAGCAATGCCATGGTTCAGAGGTCGAAGGTGTCGAGGCGGCGGCCAATGTCGGCCCGGAATCGCCGCACGAACATCAATGCGCGTACGAGGTCGGCGGCCGCAGCCGGGTCGCCCTGTTTGTCGAGCTTCGTGGCGATGTCCGCAAGCAGGGAGCGCTCCTGTCCGGCCACGGCGTCGTCGATCGCCTGGACTTCGGCCTCGCTATGCGCCTCATCCAGCGCCTCGCGCCAAGCCATCTGCTGCATCAGGAACGCGCCGGGCATGGCGGTGTTGCGCTCGGCGTCGATGGGCGTTCCGCGGAGCTCGCACAGGTAGGCGGCACGGCTCAGCGGATCCTTGAGCCTGCGGTACGCCTCGTTGACACGCACAGCCCACTGCATGGCCACGCGCTGGGCGGCGGCACCTTCGGCGGCGAAGCGGTCCGGGTGGACCTGACCCTGCATCTCGCGCCATCGCGCGTCCAGCACTGGAATGTCCATCGCGCACCGCGCAGGCAGTCCAAAGAGGCTGAAATCGTCGTCGTCGAGTTTCACAGGTGCTTCTCAAAGAACAGCGACAGGCCATTGTCCGGATAGCCACCAAACGCCGCACGGCGCTGATAGCCAGCTCGCTCATAGAGGCGCACGGCCTCGAACTGATCGCTTCCTGTCTCAAGGAGTGCGAGCGCGAACCCGTCAGCCTGAAGTCGCCGCTCCAGCGTGGCCAACAAGCGGCTGGAGACGCGTTGCCCGCGTGCGGCGGGCGCCACAAACATCCGCTTGATTTCGCCATAGGGCCGCCCTGCCGTGGCGGGCTCGCCTGGCATGCGCCGCGTGGCCCCACAGCCGAGCAACTCGCCGGCACACTCGGCGACCAGAAAGTCCACGTCGTTGGACAACAGCGCCTGCACGTCGAGGAT
>CAYJEC010000640.1:0-2344 GCA_964369025.1 uncultured Ideonella sp.
CAGCCAATACCGTCAAGATCGCCGCAGCGGCGACCACAGCCTTGCGTGCGGTGAGGACCTTTTCCAGCAGCGGCCCGTAGAAGCCGCTGACGCTGCGCATGACCCTGGTTTCCTTCTCCGACACCTTCCCGGTGACGAACTGGGCCACCGCGGCCGGCACAAAGGTAAGTGACAGCGCCATGGCAGCGGTCAATGCAATCACCACGGTGAACGCCATGGGATGGAACATTTTTCCTTCCACGCCCGACAACGCGAAGATCGGCAGGTACACCGCGGCGATGATGAACAGGCCGAACAGGCTGGGTTTGATCACCTCGGCACTTGCGCTGGCAGCGAGCTCGAAGCGCTCGTCGCGGGTCATCAGGCGTCCGAGCGTGTGCTGACGTTCGCCGAAGCGGCGCAGGCAGTTCTCCACGATGATCACCGCGCCGTCAACGATCAGCCCGAAGTCGAGCGCACCCAGGCTCATCAGGTTGGCTGAGATCCTGTTCTGCACCATGCCGGTGATGGTCAGCAGCATTGCCAGCGGAATCACCGCGGCGGTGATCAGGGCCGCGCGCAGGTTGCCGAGCAACAGGAACAGCACCGCGATCACCAGCAAGGCGCCTTCCAGAAGGTTCTTGCGCACGGTGTCGATGGTCCGATCGACCAGCTCGGTGCGGTCGTACACGGCATGCGCGCGTACGCCCTCCGGCAAGGTCGCGTCGATTTGAACGAGCTTCTCGGCGGTGCGCTGGGCGACCGCGCGGCTGTTCTCGCCGATCAGCATGAAGGCGGTGCCGAGTACGACTTCCTTGCCGTCCTTGGTTGCCGCGCCCGTGCGCAATTCACTGCCTTCCGCTACTTGGGCCACGTCGCTGATCCGTAGCGGTAGCCCTTCCCGCGTCGCCACGACGATCTTGCGGATGCCCGCGGCATCAGCCACCTGACCCGGCACGCGGATCAGGTACTGCTCGCCGGAACGTTCGATGTAGCCGGCACCCACGTTGGCGTTGTTGCGCGCCACGGCCTGCAACACGTCCTGCAGGGTGAGGTTGTAGGCCAGCAACTTTGCAGGATCGGGGGTGATGTGGAACTGGCGCACATAGCCGCCGATCGTGTTGACCTCGGTGACACCCTTCAGGTGCCGCAATTGCGGACGGACTACCCAGTCCTGCAGCGTACGCAGGGCGGCCGGCGTCCATGGTGCTTCCGCGCCTTTCTCGGCCTCGACCGTGTACATGAAGATCTCGCCGAGGCCGGTGGAGACTGGGCCCAGTGTCGGCTCCAGACCGGTGGGCAATTGCGATGCCGCCGCCTGCAGCCGTTCGGCTACCTGCTGGCGGGCGAAGTAAATGTCCGTACCATCCTCGAACACGATCGTGACCTGAGACAGGCCGTAGCGGGAGATCGACCGCGTGTAGTCCAGTCGCGCCAACCCGGCCAGCGCCGTCTCCACCGGGTAGGTCACCCGCTGTTCGGCTTCCAGCGGCGAATAGCCCGGTGCTTCGGTGTTGATCTGCACCTGAACGTTGGTGATGTCCGGGACGGCGTCGATCGGAAGCTGGTTGTAGTTCCACAGCCCGAGGGCCGAAGACGCGATCACCAGCAACAGCACGAGCCAACGATGCGCGATGGACGCGCGAATGATGCGTTCAAGCATGGCGCGTCTCCGTCAGTGGTCGTGGCTGGCGCCGGACTTCTCGATGTCCGCGCGAATGAGGTAGCTCTGCTCGGCCACGTAGCGCGTGCCGGGCTTCAGGCCACCGAGCACCTCGGCGAACTCGCCATCGCGATCGCCGAGTTCCAGCATCCGCACTTCATAGGTCTCGCCGACCTGGGCGAACACCACGATGAAATCGCGGAAGCGCTGCAGGCCCGACTCCTTCACCGCCAACGGGACGTCACGGGCGGCGACGGTGACATTCGCCGAGATCGTCATGCCCGGGCGCCACTTGCCCCCTTCGTTGGGGATGGCCACGCGCGCGATCACGCTTTGGCCAAACGAGGCGACCGGCAACAGCGTATCGATCTTGCCGTAGGCCTTGTTTTCGCCGGTGGCCGAGGTGATCGCGACTTCCTGGCCAGGCGTGAGGCGGTCGGCATCGGTGCCAATGGCGCGCAGCTCGACCCAGACATCGGACAGGTCGGCCAGTTCTATCAATGCGCTATCACCAGCGACATCGCCGATGTTGGTATTGCGCGCAAGCACCACGCCATCGAACGGTGCGACTACTGGATACGTTCGCATGCTCTCGTTGCCTTCGACGACGACCAGAGTCTGGCCACGACGTACTTGATCCCCCTGCTGGACGTGCACCGCACGGACGATGCCCGGGAAGCGCGCCTTGATATCGGCGTGGCG
>CAYJEC010000641.1:0-2342 GCA_964369025.1 uncultured Ideonella sp.
TGCCACCCGGCTTCGGCATCGTGCACCAGGTGAACCTGGAGTACCTGGCGCGCGGCGTGCACAAGACGAAGGGCGGCAAGGGCAAGGACAAGATCTACTACCCGGACAGCCTGGTCGGCACCGATAGCCACACCACGATGATCAACGGCATCGGCGTGGTCGGCTGGGGCGTCGGCGGCATCGAGGCCGAGGCGGGCATGCTGGGCCAGCCGGTGTACTTCCTGACGCCGGATGTGGTCGGCTTCGAGCTCACCGGCCGGCTGCGCGAGGGGGTCACCGCCACCGACCTGGTGCTCACCGTCACCGAGATCCTGCGCCGCCACAAGGTGGTCGGCAAGTTCGTCGAGTTCTGCGGCGAGGGCACGCGCTCGCTGGCCCTGCCGGACCGCGCCACCATCGCCAACATGGCGCCCGAGTACGGTGCCACGATGGGCTTCTTCCCGGTCGACGAGAAGACCATCGACTACTTCAAGGGCACCGGCCGCACCAAGGGCGAGATCGAGGCCTTCGAGGCCTACTTCCGGGCCCAGGGCATGTTCGGCATCCCGCGCGCGGCGGACATCGACTACAGCCAACTCATCTCGCTGGATCTGGCCAGTGTCGCCCCCAGCGTGGCCGGCCCCAAGCGCCCGCAGGACCGCATCGAGCTGGGCCATGTCAAGCAGGCCTTCACCGAGCTGTTCAGCGCCCCGGCGGCAAGCAACGGCTTCAACCAGCCGGCCGACAAACTCTCCCCGGCCGTCACCACGCCCTCGGGACTGGCCATCCGCAACGGCGACGTGCTCATTGCCGCCATCACCAGCTGCACCAACACCAGCAACCCCGGCGTGCTGCTGGCGGCCGGGCTGCTGGCCAAGAAGGCCGTGCAGGCAGGGCTCAAGGTGAAGAAGCACGTCAAGACCTCGCTGGCCCCCGGCTCGCGTGTGGTCACCGAGTACCTGGAGAAAGCCGGCCTGCTGCCCTACCTGGAAAAGCTCGGCTTCGCGGTGGCCGCCTATGGCTGCACCACCTGCATTGGCAATGCCGGCGACCTGACGGCAGAGATCAACGAGGCCATCACCACCAACGACATGGTCTGCGCCGCGGTGCTCTCCGGCAACCGCAACTTCGAGGCCCGCATCCACCCGAACCTGAAGGCCAACTTCCTGGCCAGCCCGCCGCTGGTGGTGGCCTATGCCATTGCCGGCAACATGCGGGTCGATCTGATGACCCAGCCGGTTGGCCACGGCAAGGGCGGCAAGCCCATCTTCCTGGGCGACATCTGGCCCGCCAGCGAGGAGATCCACGCTCTGATGAAGTACGCGATGAACGGCAAGGCCGTGCGCGCCAACTACGAGAAGGTGAAGAGCGAGCCCGGCAAGCTGTGGAAGAAGATCGAGGGCGGCAAGGGCGATGTCTACGCCTGGCCGGCCAGCACCTACATCGCCCGGCCGCCGTTCTTCGACAAGTTCACGATGCGGCCGCCGGCGCTGGTGGCCGGCGTGAAGGGCGCGCGCATCATGGCGCTGTTCGGCGACTCGATCACCACCGACCACATCTCGCCAGCCGGCAGCTTCAAGGCCGGCACCCCGGCCGGCCTGTACCTGCAGGCGCAGGGCGTGAAGCCGATCGACTTCAACAGCTACGGCTCGCGCCGCGGCCACCACGAGGTGATGATGCGCGGCACCTTCGCCAACGTGCGCATCAAGAACCTGATGCTGCCGGCCAAGGCCGACGGCGGCCGCGAGGAGGGCGGCTACACCCTCTACCAACCGGGCGGCGAGCAACTGCCGATCTACGACGCAGCAATGCGCTACCAGGCGGCGGGCGTGCCCACCGTCATCTTCGCCGGCGAGGAGTACGGCACCGGCTCCAGCCGCGACTGGGCCGCCAAGGGCACCCAGCTGCTGGGCATCCAGGCGGTGGTGGCGCGCAGCTTCGAGCGCATCCACCGCAGCAACCTGATCGGCATGGGCGTGCTGCCCCTGCAGTTCAAGCCCGGCGATTCATGGGAGAGCCTGGGCCTGCGCGGCGATGAAACGGTGGATGTGATCCTGGCCGACGAGATCGCCCCGTTGACCGACGCGACGCTGGCCATCACCTCGGCCCACGGCCAGCGGCGCGAGCTGAGAGTGACCCTGCGCATCGACACCGCGATCGAGGTCGACTACTACCGGCACGGCGGCATCCTGCCCTACGTGCTGCGCCAACTTCTGACCGCTTGAGGAGAAACCAATGAACCTGCCGTTCCTGCTGCCCCTGGTGTTGGTGATGGGCGCCGCTGTGGCCGACCCGGCCGCCGCCGAGACCGAAGCCGCGCCCGAAGCCGGCAGCATCGTCAAGGCGCCGCTCACCCTGGGCAA
>CAYJEC010000642.1:0-2328 GCA_964369025.1 uncultured Ideonella sp.
GATCAAGCTCGCCAGGGCCTTGCCCGTGGCGGCATCGGTCACCGCGTAGGCTTGGGCCTCGGGATGCCACAGGTTGGTCTCGACCCGCTCATACCGGATACCGAACATCTTCTCGGCCACACGCATCACGAACTGCAGGCTCTCCTGTGGCGGGAAGTAGGGCCGGAACGACTCCTCATCGACCGCAAACCGCTCCTTGCGCAGCCGCTCTGTGTAGAACGACAGGTCCCAGCGCTCCAGGCGCGTGCTTTCCACCGGCTGGTTGAGGTGCTTGGCCTTGGCCGCGCGCAGGTCGACCAGGTCACGGCCTTCACCCTCGGTGACCGCAGCCTTCACATCGTCCAGGAATCGCTGGGTGTTGACCACGTTCACCGCCATGCGGCGGCGCAGCGTGAAATCGGCATAGCTGTCGTAGCCAAACAGCTTGGCATAGTCGCGGCGCAGACGGGTGATTTCGCCGAGGAGTTTGAGGTTGGCTTCGCCGCCGACGTTGGTCTTGGCGCGCCACATGCGCTCACGCGTGGCAGGCTTTTCGGCGCGTTCCATCACCGGAAAGTAGACCGGATAGCTCAGCGCCAGCAGCACCCGCCCCTGCGGATCACGCTTGGCGGCTTTCAGCACGCCTTCCGGAACTCCAGCAAGCTCGGCCTCTTCGAACGGAAGCAGCGTGCTGTCGTCACGTACGTTCTTGTCGAACCGCTGGCCCAGCAGGTTGATCCGGTTGGACAGTTGCTTGGCCTTGGCCCTCTGGGCTGGCGCCAGACCCACCCCCGAATCCTCGAAGGTTTCGAGAATGGCGCGCAACGCAGCGCGATCGACATCGTCGGCAGGGGTCGACGCCTTGGCCGCACGGAACAGGCGGGCATTCTGGGCCACGCTGGTGAAGAAGTCCTGCCAGCGCAAGTCACAGGCCTCTGCGGCTGTCCGGATCGCAGCAACTGGGTGAGCGTTGCTGATGAACCCCACAGGGCCGTAGGCATCCTCGATCCAGGCGTTGAGCGCGTCGTACTCGGCGATCCAACTGCCAGAACCCGGGCGCCTCTCGAGCGCGGCCAGACGCGACTTGGCCCCCTTCAGCCCGCTGTCGCAGGCCTCCCGCACCTGGGCGGAAGACTTGAAATCCGGGAAGGCCGGGCCGGGCAGTTCGGCGGCAGTCACCAAGCCAGGAAGCACCAGAGCCGCAGCGGCAGCCCAGTGCAAGCATCGAGAATAGTTCGCCAATTCGATCTCCAAGTGGCGCACACCCGCGAAACGGGCCGCCTTGTGGGCGGGCCCGCGCCGCTGGGCGGCAGATCGCGGCATTCTGCCTGCAGGCGCTGGCAACGCTCGGCGCAACACGCTCGGGATTCACCCTGAGGGTCGCCACCACAGCTGCAAGTGATTGAAAACACTTGTCTTTTCGCTTGACACCGGGATTGGCGGGCGCTTATTCTGCGCCCCGTGCCGAGGCTTACCCCGACCATCTGCGAGCCCCTGCGGGCCCGCCCAGCATCCCGCGCGTGCTGGCTCGCCTGTGCCCTGGCGGTGTCGGCGGGCTCGCTGCAAGCAGCGCCTTCAGGCTCAGCCCATGACCCGGTGATGCAGTTGCTTCAGGATCGCGGGCTGGTGGCTGCCGACAACACGGTGCAAACCAACGTGCAGGAGCCCACGCTGCTGGGACAGGTGCGCGAAACGGCCTCGGAGCTCGTTCTGGGCGCCATGAACTTCATTGGCGTGCGCTACCGCCGAGGCGGCTCGAGCGCCGAGGAAGGCTTCGACTGTTCAGGCTTCACGCGCCACATCTTCGAGAACAGCATCGGACTGGTACTGCCACGGCGCGCCGACGAGCAGGCACGTGCACCCGGCCTGTTCAGTGTCGGCAAGGATGAACTCAAGCCTGGCGATCTGGTGTTCTTCAACACCGTTCGCCGCACGTTCTCCCATGTCGGCATCTATGTCGGCGACGGCAAGTTCATTCATTCTCCGCGTGCCGGGGGCCAGGTGCGTGTCGAGGACATGCGGGTCGACTACTGGGCCAAGCGCTTCAACGGCGCCCGCCGCGCGCCACAGGTCGGCGCTGTCGACCTGCCTCGCACGGCACCCTGATACCACGCCCGCCGCAAGGCAATGCGGGCATCCGGGCTGCAAGGCACAATCGCTTCATGGGTGAAAGAGTCATTGCATTGACCGATTGGCGCCGTGCAAGTCCCGCGTTGCCAGCCGCGCGCATTGCCGCCACCGGCCTGCTCGCCGACACGCTGGGCCGGCCGCTGCACGACCTGCGCATCTCGGTCACCGACCGCTGCAACTTCCGCTGCAGCTACTGCATGCCCAAGGAAGTGTTCGACA
>CAYJEC010000643.1:0-2324 GCA_964369025.1 uncultured Ideonella sp.
GCGCTGCCGCCACCGAACAGAGCAGCGGCATCGGGCTGGTGAACGGCACGGTTGTGCAACTCGACCAGATGACCCAGCAGAACGCCGCACTGGTGGAGCAATCCGCCGCCGCCGCCCAGAGCCTCAAGGACCAGGCCGCCCGCCTGGCCAGTGTGGTGTCGCTGTTCCGCTTGGCCGACGGCGAGGTTCGGCGCGATACGCCGGCCGCCCCGGCACCGCGGCCACCCGCGCAGGCCCATGGTGCACCCTCTGTCAAGGCTGCCACTGCGGCCCCCAGGACTGTGCCGAAGCCCGCACCTGCCCGCCTGCCCGCAGCCTCGCCGACGCCAGCGCCCGCTGCCGCCGAGCCGGCTGGTGGCGACTGGGAGACCTTCTGACAACGCGACGTTCGGGCCGGACGACCCGACCTAAGGCAACGCTGAATATGTCCACCGCTGAGCGGCCTGAGGCGTTGTTCTGCGATGAAGCAGCAGACCCTGGCGATGGCGGCCGATCAAGGCGCGGGATTCGAGCAATACCGGCGCGTCACCAAGCGCGATGTGTTCCTGGCGACGATGAACGAGATCGTTCCATGGCAGGCGCTGTGCGAAGTCATCGAGCCGTACTACCCGAAGGCCGGTAACGGCCGCCCGCCCGTGGGCTTGGAGCGCATGCTGCGCATGTACTTCGTGCAGCACTGGTTCAACCTGGCCGACGAGGCCTGCGAAGAAGCACTGCTGGACAGCACGGCGCTGCGCCGTTTCGTGGGTATCGATCTTGGTCGTGAGCGGGTGCCCGATGGAACCACGCTGCTGAAGTTTCGGCGTCTTCTGGAAAAGCACAAACTCGGTGAGCAGTTGTTCGCCACGGTCGGCCAAGTGCTGCAGGACCGCGGCCTGAGGGTAGGCACGGGCACGATCGTGGACGCCACCATCATCGGCGCACCCAGTTCGACAAAGAACGCGGACAAGGCACGAGACCCCGAGATGCACCAGACCCGCAAGGGCCATCAGTGGTACTTCGGGATGAAGTTGCACATTGGCGTGGACAGCCGCACCGGGCTGGCGCACAGCGCGGTGGTGACGGCCGCCAACGTGCACGACAAGCATCCGTTGCCCGAACTGTTGCACGGCAGTGAGCGACGCGTGTACGGCGACAGCGCCTATGCCAGCCAGAAGGTGCTGATCCAGACCAAGGCGGCGCAGGCGCGCGACTTCACCAGCCAGCGCGTGCGCAAGGGCGGCGAGATCGACGAAGCCGAGCGCTCGAGGAACCGCAACAAGTCCAAGGTGCGCGCCCGTGTGGAGCACGTCTTCGCCGTGGTCAAGCGGCTGTGGGGCTTCAACAAGGTTCGCTACCGCGGCCTGGCCAAGAACGCCACGCGTTCGTTCGTAGCACTGGGGCTGGCCAACATCTACCTGGCCCGCAGGCGCTTGGCATGAGTGCGCTTGAAATGGGCGCCAAACGCGCCCTCGGCGCTGAATCACTGGCCAGTAGCCTCGAACTCCATCTACATCGGGGCGCAGATTGCACATTACGCAATCACCGGACTTCGCCTCGACGAAATCCGGGGCTTGATCAGCGCAGCCCTAAGGCATCCCTGAAAGCACATCAATGAAACTGGATTTCAACCACCGTGCAACCTTGATGGCCATCGCGCTGGTCTTTGCCGCCGCCATCGGCTACGGCTTCGCCAATGGCGACACGGGAACGGCTGTGATGGTCGGCGCCGGCCTGTTCGCTGTGTCGGTCGCAGTCGCGCTGATGTCCGGCCCGGGCACCTTCGGTGTCATGGCGATGCCGGTGCTCGGAATGGCCATGGTGGGCCTGCTGATCCACGCCGCGCGTGGGCAGGCCGAGGCACACTTCGCCGTCTTCGCCTTCCTGGCCTGCACCAGTGTCTACCGGCGCTGGGAGGCGGTGATCACCGGTGCCGCCGCGATCGCGATTCACCACCTGAGTTTCAACTACTTTCAGCAATGGGGCTGGGGGCCGGTCTGCTTCACCGAGCCCGGGCTGATGAAGGTCGTCGAGCATGCGGCCTACGTCGTGGCCGAGGCTGGCATCCTGGTGGCTCTGGCCGTGCGCGCTCAGCGGGATTTCCGCACCCAGAATGAACTCACCGTGCTGGTGGGTGGCATCGTCGGCGCCGACGGCTCCGTCAGCTTCCAGGCCGCACATTCACCGGCGCGTTCTGCCGTGACCGTGAAGCTGCAGGAATCGCTGCGCCACATCGAGACGGCCATCGTTGGCGTCCGCCAGAGCGCCGATTCGATCCGCACCGCCTCGGGCGAGATCGCCAGCGGCAACCAGGACCTGTCGGCACGCACCGAGCAGACCGCGAG
>CAYJEC010000644.1:0-2321 GCA_964369025.1 uncultured Ideonella sp.
CGGCTTGCTCAATCTGCACGTGGCCTCGCTGGGCAACATGCGGGCTCTGCTGGAGCGCCGGGTGGCGATGAATGCCAAACCGGCATAGCTGGTATTGACCGGGCATCGCGGAATCGGGTAGTTCCCCGCTGCCGTCGGGCCGCCGCTTGGCGCTAAGCTCTCCAACGTATCGGCCCTGTCGACGCCGAGGAGACCGCGCATGAAAACGATGTTTCGCACCTTGACCCTCCTTGCCGCCTCGGCAGCCTGGGCCGCGCCCGCCGCTGCCCAGGAGGTGACGCTCAAGTTCCACCACATCTGGAACCCCCAGGCCATGGCCTCGGTGAACGTGATCCAGCCCTGGTGCGACAAGATCGCCAAGGAGTCGGGCGGCAAGATGAAATGCCAGATCCTGCCGGCCATGTCCGGCGGCGGCACGCCCCCGCAACTGGTGGACCGGGTCAAGGACGGCGTCGACGACGTCGTCATCACCTTGCCCGGCTACACCGCGGGCCGGTTCCCGGCGATGGAGGTCTTCGAACTGCCGTTCATGTGCAACTCGGCAGAGGCTGGTGCCCGCGCTACCTGGGACTACCTGCAGAAGTACGCGTTGAAGGAGTTCCCCGGCACCAAGATCCTGGCGAGCTGGGTGCATGACGAAGGCTACATCCACACCCGCGACAAGCAGGTCAAGACCCTGGCCGACTTCAAGGGCTTGAAGATGCGCGCCCCGACCCGGCAGACCAACAAGCTGCTGGCTGCGCTGGGGGCCTCGCCGGTGGGCATGCCGCTGCCTGCCATTCCCGATGCGGTGAGCAAAGGCACGATCGATGGCTTCCTGTTGCCCTGGGAGGTGATGCCGTCTCTGAAGCTGCACGAACTGGTCAAGTTCGACAGCGAGACCGACCCGAGCCGCCCGGCGCTCTACAGCGCGGTGTTCATCTTTGCGATGAACCAGGCGAAGTACGACAGCCTGTCGCCTGATCTGAAGAAGATCATCGACGCCAACAGCGGCGCAGCCTCGTCGCAGGCCATCGGCAAGATCTGGGACGGCAGCCAGGCGGCGGGCCGAAAGGCTGCGCAGGACCACGGCAACACCTTCTATACCATCCCGGCGAGCGAGTTGGACAACTGGGTCAAGGCCTCGGCCCCTCTGTACGACAGCTGGGTGGCCGACATCGAGGGCAAGGGCATGCCTGCCAAGCAGATGCTGGCCGATGCCCGCGAACTGCTGACCAAGTACAAGGTCAACAAGTAGGCTCCCGGCCCGGAGAGCCCCGGCCCGCCACGCACCAACGTGGCGGGTTTTCTTTTGCGCTGAGCCATCACGACGCCGATGAACCGCTGGTTAAAGAAGATATCGCAGGTGTTTGCCGTGTTCGGCGGCCTGGTTGCGTTCGGCAGCGCCGCGATGGTTTGCGTGTCCATCGCGATGCGGTCTCTCCTGTCTCGCCCGATCGCCGGTGACGTGGAGTTGACGCAATTCGGTATCGCGCTGTGCATCTCGCTGTGCCTTCCCTGGGCTCAACTGCATGGCGCCAACATCATCGTGGACTTCTTCACCCAGAGCCTGCCCGAGCGTGCCAGCCGCCGGCTCGACGCGGTGGGCGCGCTGCTTCTGGCGGCCATGTGCGCGCTGTTGTCCTGGCGCACCTCGGTGGGAGCCCTGTCGGTGCGCGAGGCGGGCGAGACGTCGATGATCCTGGATCTCCCGATGTGGTGGGCCTATGCCTCGCTGGCACCCGGGCTGGCGCTGACCGCGCTGGTCGCGCTGGTGCAGGCTGCGCGCTGCTGGCGCGGCGCCCCCCTCGTCGAAGGGGCGCGCTGACATGGACCCGCTCTACATCGGCCTCCTGATGTTCGGTGGCATGCTGGTGCTGATGGCATTGCGCGTGCCCATCGCCGCCGCCATGTTCATCCCGGGCGCTCTGGGCTACTGGGCCATGACCAACGACCTGGCCCTGTTGAACCAGATGAAGGGCAGCGCCGTGGCGCGCCTCACGGTCTACGACCTGTCGGTGATCCCGCTGTTCCTGCTGATGGGCCAGTTCGCCACCCAGGGGGGCTTGTCAAAGGCCTTGTTTCAGGCCGCGGCGGCTTTTGTCGGCCACATCCGCGGCGGGCTGGCGATGGCGGCGGTGCTCAGTGCGGCGGCGTTCGGTGCGGTTTGCGGCTCCTCTGTGGCCACCTCCGCCACCATCACCCAGGTGGCCTACCCGGAAATGAAGGCACATGGCTACCACGGCAGGCTGGCCACGGCCACCCTGGCCTCGGGCGGGACGCTGGGCATCCTGATCCCACCCTCGGTGCCGCTGGTGGTCTATGCCATCCTCACCGAGCAG
>CAYJEC010000645.1:0-2320 GCA_964369025.1 uncultured Ideonella sp.
ACTGAGCACGAGGTCGAGGACATGTACCACGTGATGGCCATCGCCAACTACGAGGACCGCTTCGTGATCCCCAGCACCCACCGCGAGTACGCCGAGAACACCTTCAACGTGCGCGGTGGCTGCGGCTTCAGCTTCGGCAACGGCTGCTCCGAGGGCACCGGCGAAACAAGCCTCTTCGGCAGCGAGAAACGCCGCACGATCCCCATCAAGGCGGAGGTCTGATCATGGGCTTGTTCACTTCCACTTCACCCCAACCCATGGCGCACACGCTGCGAGCTCTGGCCCGCCTGCTGGGGTACCCCGACGCAGAACTGCGTGAGCACCTGGGTGCGATCCGTGCGTGGCTGCACGCCGAGCGTGCCTTGGGCGCCGCGCGGCTGGCGGAACTGGATGCGTTGATGGCGGGCCTGACGCGCCAGGAGCCGCTCGACGCCGAGGCCGACTACGTTCAGTTGTTCGACAGCGGCCGGCGCACCGCGCTGCACCTGTTCGAGCATGTGCATGGCGACTCGCGCGAGCGCGGACCGGCGATGATCGACCTGGCCCAGACCTACGAGAAGGCCGGCCTGTACCTGGCCGAAGGCGAGATGCCGGACCACCTGCCGGTGGTGCTGGAGTTCGCATCCACCCAGCCGCCGCGCGAGGCGGCGGCCTTTCTCGGCGAGATCGCCCACCTGCTGAACGTGATCTTCAACGCGCTGGAGAAGCGCCAGAGCCGCTATGCCAGCGTGCTGGGGGCGCTGCTCGACCTGGCCGGCGAGCCGTCTCGCCCGGTGCAGATCGCCGACGAGGAGCCGCTGGACGAGACCTGGGCCGAGCCGGCCGCCTTCGGGGGCTGCTCGTCGCAGGGCCAGACCAAGCCGGGCCAGGCGCAACCTGTCCAGATCGTCCGCCGTGACCACCACAACCCGGGAGTGAGCGCATGAACGCCCAGCCATCAGCACTGCACACTTTTCTCTTCACCGTCTACCCGTACCTGTGCCTGGCGGTCTTCCTCATGGGCAGCCTGGCCCGCTTCGACCGCGACCAGTACACCTGGAAAAGCGATTCTTCACAGCTGCTGCGTACAGGGCAACTGCGCTGGGGCAGCAACCTATTCCACGGCGGCATCTTGTTCCTGTTCTTCGGGCACCTGTTCGGGCAATTGACCCCGCATGCGGTGTACGAAATCTTTGTGACGGCGCCGCAGAAGCAACTGCTGGCGGTCGTGGCCGGTGGAGTGGCCGGCGTGCTGTGCTTCGTCGGTCTGACCCTGCTGCTGCACCGGCGCATCTTCGATCCGCGCATTCGGCTGACCAGCCACCGCACCGATCTGGCGATTCTGCTGATCCTGTGGGTCCAGTTGGCCATCGGGCTGTCGACGTTGCCCAGTTCGCTACACCACGTGAACAACCCCACCACAATGATTCAGCTGGCCAGCTATCTTCAGGGCATAGTCATGTTTCGGCCGGACGCCAGCCTGGTCGCCGGCACCGAGTGGCATTTCCAGGCGCACATGCTGCTGGGCATGACGATCTTCCTGGTGTTCCCGTTCACCCGCCTGGTCCACGTGTGGAGCGGTTTCGCCTCGGTGGCCTATCTGCTGCGCCCCTACCAGGTGGTGCGCGCCCGCCGTCTCAACCTGCCGGCCGGCCACAACACGCCGCGCCGCACGCTGTGAAGGGCACGCCATGAGCCATGCCATCGACACCACCGCCCGCGTGAACGGCCAGCCCCTGCACGCCGACGGCGCCGAGCTGCCGGCGGAAGAGTTGCGCCAACGCGACTGCACCGAGCTGCTGCGCCAGGCGGCTCAGCAGGCCGGCCTGCTCGACGCGGCCGACGCGCCGGCCCTGGACGGCGCCATCAGCCAGGCCGCCAGCGAGGCCATCGAGCGCCTGCTGGAGAGCGAGATCCATCTGCCGGAGCCCACCGACGAGGCCTGCCGCCGCCACCATGCCGCGAACGAGGCGCGCTATCGCATCGGCGAGCGGGTGCAGGTGCGGCACATCCTGTTCGCCGTCACGCCGGGGGTGGATGTGCGTGCGCTTCGCCAGCGTGCCGAGACAGCGCTGCTGGACGTGCGCTGCCACGACGGCCGTGCCACCGACGGGTTTGCACAGGCCGCAGCAGCGCTGTCCAACTGCCCCAGCGGCGCCCAGGGCGGCGAGCTCGGCTGGCTGACGGCCGAGGACTGCGCCCCCGAGTTCGCCCGCGAGCTGTTCGGCCATGCCGAGATCGGCGTGCTGCCACGCCTGGTGCACAGCCGCTTCGGCCTGCACGTGGTGGAGGTGCTGTCGCGCGAGCCCGGCCGCGAGCAGGGCTTCGAGTCCGTCAAGGG
>CAYJEC010000646.1:0-2312 GCA_964369025.1 uncultured Ideonella sp.
ATCCACCGTGCGCGGGCTGATTTCCAGGCGCTTGCCGATCTGCTTGCTGGTGGCGCCGTCGATCAGCAGCGCGGCGATCTCGCGTTCGCGCGCGGTGAAGTCGACCTTCAGCACGCGGCGCGCGGAGAGGTCCTCGAAGCTCCAGATGCCGGCGGCGTGGGCGTCTGCCGCGTCCAGTGCGCGGCCGGCCACGTGGCACCAGAACAGCTCGCCGTCGATGCGCTTCATGACCCGGTCGTCGGCATAGCGGCCATCGGCGCCGAGCGAAGCGACGATGCGCGCCCCGGTGCGCTCGTACTCGGCGGCGCTGGGGTAGAGCGCCTCGAACGAGCGTCCGACGAGCTGGTCCTTCTCGGCTCGGAACATCGCCAGCACCTGCCGGTTGCAATCCACCACCAGCCGGCGGCGCGACAGGATCATGCCGATCGGCGCCAGGTCGAAGGCAGTGCGGTAGTCCAGGTCGATGGTGCCGACCATCGTCACAACAGGGCGTAGGTGGTGGTCGCGTGGGCTGCCAGCTTGCCATCCGGCAACAGGCACTCGATCTCGCCAAAAAAGAGGTTCCGGCCAGGCTTGAGCACGCGTGCGACGAGGGTCACCTCGCCGGCGTCCTTGGCCACCGGGCGCAGAAAGCTTGTCTGCAGCTGGACCGTGGTCATCGGCCGGAAGCCGCCGAGCTGGGCGCTGATGGCCAGCACCATCGCGGTGTCGGCCGCGGCCATCAGGGTCTGGCCGCACATCACCCCGCCGGCATGCACATGCCTGGCGCCGACGGGCAGGGAAATCACCACCTCGCTCTGCCGGGCCTCGCGCACGAGGAGGTCGAGTTCTTGCACCCAGGGGGCGAAGATGCTGGACAGCAGATCCTGCAACTGCGCGACGTCGACGGGCGAGGTGGTGGCGTTCGGGGCTTGGGGCATGGCTTTAGTCAAATCTACGTAACGACTACTTAATGTGTTACGTAGTACCCTTCGCGCCTATCCCCAATTGCCCGAACCTGACCGGAGGCATTCCCCCATGAACAAGGTTTACCCAAGCGCTGCGGCCGCATTGGACGGCATCGTCCAGGATGGCCAGCTGATGGCCGTCGGCGGTTTCGGCCTGTGCGGCATCCCTGAGGCGTTGATCGACGCGCTGCAGGCGAGCGGCAAGAAGGATCTCACCGTCATCTCCAACAATGCCGGTGTCGACGGCTTCGGCCTCGGCAAGCTCTTGGCCACCCGTCAGATCAAGAAGATGATCTCCAGCTACGTGGGCGAGAACAAGGAGTTCGAGCGCCAGTACCTGGCGGGCGAGCTGGAGCTCGAGTTCACCCCGCAGGGCACGCTGGCCGAGAAGCTGCGCGCCGGCGGCGCCGGCATCCCGGCCTTCTTCACCAAGACCGGTGTTGGCACCATCGTGGCCGATGGCAAGGAACTGCGCGAGTTCGACGGCCACACGTATGTGATGGAGCGTTCGCTGCTGCCCGAGGTGTCGCTGGTCAAGGCCTATGTGGCTGACAAGAGCGGCAACCTGCAGTTCCGCCGCACCGCGCGCAACTTCAACCCGAACGTGGCGATGGCCGGCAAGATCACCGTGGTCGAGGTCGAGAAGATCGTCGAGACCGGCGAGCTGGATCCGGACCAGGTCCACCTGCCCGGCATCTTCGTGCACCGCATCGTACTGAACGCGACGCCGGAAAAGCGCATCGAACAACGAACCGTCCGCAAGGCCGCCTGAAGGAGCCCACGACATGGCATGGAACCGCGATGAAATGGCCGCCCGCGCTGCGAAGGAACTGCAGGACGGCTTCTACGTGAATCTGGGCATCGGCCTGCCTACCCTGGTGGCCAACCACGTGCCTGCGGGCATGGAGGTCTGGCTCCAGAGCGAGAACGGCCTGCTGGGCATCGGGCCCTTCCCGACGGAAGACGAGGTCGACCCGGACATGATCAATGCCGGCAAGCAGACGGTGACCACGCTGCCCGGCTCCAGCATCTTCAGCAGCGCGGACAGCTTCGGCATGATCCGCGGCGGCAAGATCAACCTGGCGATCCTGGGGGCGATGCAGGTCAGCAAGAAGGGCGACCTGGCCAACTGGATGATCCCGGGCAAGATGGTCAAGGGCATGGGTGGCGCGATGGATCTCGTGGCCGGCGTCGGCCGCGTCATCGTGCTGATGGAGCATGTGGCCACCAAGAAGGACGGCACCACCGACCTGAAGATCCTGCCGCACTGCACCCTCCCGCTGACCGGTGTCGGCGTGGTCAACCGCCTGATCACCGATCTGGCGGTGATGGACGTGACGCCGGCTGGCCTGAAGCTGGTCGAAC
>CAYJEC010000647.1:0-2309 GCA_964369025.1 uncultured Ideonella sp.
CGCCATGATGTTGCCAGCGCCCTCCCAGATGGAGTTGAGCGGCATCTCGCGGTAGATGCGGGCCATCACGCCCTCGCCCTGCGCCTCCACGTAGCCATTGCCGCCCAGGCATTCCATCGCCTCCTGGGCGAAGTGGCTGCCGCGCTTGCAGACCCAGAACTTGGCCACCGGCGTCAGCACGCGGCGCATCAGGGCTTCGTGGCCGGTGGCATCCTGGCCGTGCTCGGTGCGGTCCACCGTGCGGGCCACGCGCAACGCGAGCGCGGTGGCGGCCTCGCTTTCGAGCGCGAGATCGGCCAGCACGTTCTTCATCAGGGGCTGCTCTGCCAGCGGCTTGCCGAATGCGTGCCGCTGCGCGGTGTGGTGGATGGCCAGCGACAGGGCCTGGCGCATGAGGCCGGCGGTGCCCAGTGCGCAGTCGAGCCGCGTCAGCGCCCCCATCGCCAGGATCTGCGGGATGCCGCGGCCCTCGTCGCCGACGCGCCAGCCCAGTGCGTCGCGGAACTCGACCTCCGAGCTGGCGTTGGCGTGGTTGCCCAGCTTGTCCTTCAGTCGCCGGATCTCGACGCGGTTGCGCGTACCGTCCGGCAGCCAGCGTGGCACCAGGAAGCAGCTCGGGCCCCCACCGGCCTGCGCCAGCACCAGGTGGGCGTCGCACATCGGTGCGGAGAAGAACCACTTGTGGCCCGTGAGGCGGTCGCGCTCCCCCCAGGCGTCGGCACCCTCGTGGTCTGCTCGCGTGGGGTTGGCCCGCACCTCCGAGCCGCCCTGTTTCTCGGTCATGCCCATGCCCAGCGTGACACCGATCTTGCCGGCCAGCGGCAGGCCGCGGGGGTCGTACAGCGGCGTGGTGAGCGGGCCCGACCAATCGGCATGCAAGCCGGGGTTGGCCTTCAACGCCGGTGTCACGGCGTAGCTCATCGACACCGGGCACATCACCGAGGGCTCCAACTCGGTGAACAGCATGAAGCCGGCCGCGCGGCGCAGGTGGCCGCCTGGGCCTTCCGCCCACGGCGTGCCATGCAGGCCATGGGCGAGAACCCGGCCCATCAGCACGTGGTAACTCGGGTGGAACTCGACCTCGTCGATGCGCTGGCCTTGGCGGTCGTGGCTGTGCAACACAGGCGGGTGCAGGTTGGCCAGCCGCGCGTGGGCCTGCATCTCGGCCTGGCCAACCTCATCGCCCAAGGCTCGCAAGGGCGCGGTGTCGAGCCCGGGGGCATGGAACGCGAGCGCATCGCGCAGGGCCAGGTTGCCGCCGAACAGGTTCGCGCCGACCAGCGGCGCACTCTGGTTGGCCACCTCGTGCGTGCCTGCATTCATGGCCGCCTCAGCATTTCCAGGTGCGGGATCTTGTCTTCCTCGTAGGGCTCGCCGACGGGGGCATATCCAAACTCAGCGTAGAACTTTGCCAGGTGAGCCTGGGCGCTGATGCGGTTGGGCTGGCCCGGGTGGGCCTCGTCGCCATGCCGCAGGCCCTCGGCCATCAACAGGCGTCCGAGGCCGGTGCCGCGCGCCTTCTGGGCGATCACCACACGGCCGATCGACGGTTCGCCGTACTTGTGGCCGGCGTCGACGACACGCAGGTAAAGCAGGAGCTCGCCGTGTTCGTCGCGCCCCAGCAGGTGCCAGCTGTGCTGGTCCAGCCCGTCAGCGTCGAGGTAGGGCCCTTGCTCCAGCACGAACACCAGCGATCGCAGCTGCAGCAGGTCGTAGAGCCCCTGCAAAGTGAGGCCCTCGAAGCGCGTCCACTGCCAGCGGATCTCCATGCCGATCAGACCAGCTTGACGAGCTGCTTGCCGAAGTTGCGGCCCTTCAGCAGGCCCAGGAAGGCCTCCGGCGCACTGGCGATGCCCTCGGCCACCGTTTCGCGGTACTTGAATCGGCCCGTCGCCACCAACGTGCCCAGCTCCTTCAGCGCCTCGGGCCAGACCTCCATGTGCTCGCTGACGATGAAGCCTTCGATCTTCATGCGGTTGACCAGGATCAGCGAAGGGTTGGCCATCGGGATCGGCTGGCCGTTGTAGCCGGCGATCATGCCGCAGAAGGCGATGCGGCTGAAGGCGTTGGAGCGCAGCATCACCGCGTCGAGGATCATGCCGCCGACGTTCTCGAAGTAGCCATCAACGCCGTCGGGGCAGGCTTCCTTCAGCGCTCGCGACAGCGACTTCAGATCCGGGTGGGCCTTGTAGTCGATGCAGGCGTCGAAGCCCAGTTCGCCCACCACCTGCGCGCACTTCTCCGGCCCGCCGGCCAGTCCGACCACACGGCAGCCGCGCACCTTGGCCAGTTGGCCCACCGCCCCGCCG
>CAYJEC010000648.1:0-2308 GCA_964369025.1 uncultured Ideonella sp.
CATCACCTTCGAGTACTGCATGCTCGACGGCGTGAACGACAGCGACGACCATGCGCGGGAACTTCTGGCCTTGGTCCACGGATCAGGCGAACACCGGTTGCCGTGCAAGATCAACCTGATCCCGTTCAATCCCTTCCCCGAATCCGGCCTGCTGCGTTCGGCCCGCCCGCGTGTGCTGGCGTTTGCCAAGGTGCTGCAGGATGCCGGCCTAGTGACCACCATCCGAAAGACGCGCGGTGACGACATCGACGCGGCCTGCGGCCAGCTTGCCGGAGAGGTCCTGGACCGCACCAATGCCGCGCAGCGCCTCAAGCGCGTTCCGATTCCCCTCGTGGCTGCCGCCACGCTGCCCAAGCCGGCGCCATGAACCGGTGTTGATGGAGACTCCCAACCGATGTCAACCTTGATCGTGCGTCTGCGTCCGCTGTGGTGGATGGCTGGCTTGTGCTTGCTGGGCATCCTCCAGGCCTGCGCCACGCCGGCACGCCCGCCGCAGGATGTGCAAACGGAATCCGACCAGACAGACGCCGACCGGCGGGCCAGGGTCCGCATGGAACTTGCCGCGGCCTATTTCGGCCGGGGGCAATCCAATACCGCGCTGGACGAGACCAAGCTGGCCCTGCAGGCCAAGCCCGATCTCGCCGAGGCCTTCAACCTTCGTGGCCTGATCTACGGCAGCATGAACGAGCCGGTGCTCGCCGAGGACAGCTTCCGGCGAGCGCTGCAGTTGAACCCGCGCGACGCAGACGCGATGCACAACTTCGGCTGGTTCCTGTGCCAGCAGCGCCGCCATGCCGAGGCGAATGGTCAGTTCGAGGCGGCGTTGGTGGTGCCCAACTACCGCGATATGGTTCGCACGCTGCTCGCGCAGGGCATCTGCCAGGCACGCAACAACCAATGGGCCGAAGCCGAGAAGACGCTGTTGCGCTCCTACGAACTCGATTCCGCCAACCCGACCACGGCGATGAATCTGGCCGAGGTGCTCTACCGTCGCGGCGAGTATGAGCGGGCACGCTTTTATGTTCGGCGGGTCAACGCCATCGATGACCTGATCAGCGCCCAGACCCTTTGGATGGCAGCACGCATCGAGCACCGCCTGGGCCAGCCCGTTCAGGTGCAGACCCTGGGCAACCAGTTGCGCAACCGATTCCCCCAGTCGCCGGAGGCGCTGCGCTTTGAAAAGGGCCAGTTCGATGATTGACGGCGCCGCCCAGTCCGACACACCGCCCGGCATGTCGGCGGGCGCCATGTTGCGGGCGGCTCGCCAAGCGCAGGGGCTTCACATTGCGGCGCTGGCCGCTTCCCTGAAGGTCTCGCCGCGCAAGCTGGAGGCATTGGAAGCGGATCGGCACGACGATCTCCAGGGTGCCACCTTTGTCCGTGCCCTGGCCCAAGCCGCCTGCCGTGCGTTGAAGATTGATCCCGCGCCGGTGTTGGCCGCTCTGCCAGAGCAGGACCGCGGCGCGCTCAGCCAGATGGGTGGGGGGCTCAACGAGCCTTTCCGCGAACACGGCACGCGCCGCGAGGCGATCGACCTGCCGCCCGGCAGCCGGATCGTCGTGATCGTGGTGCTGGTGCTGCTGATCGGCGCGCTGGCGTTTTGGCTGCTGCCGCCGGGCTGGTCGATCCCTGGCCTCGGCGCCTCGCGGCCCGCCGCATCGGCGCCGTTGGCGGCCGAGCCCTTGGCACCGTCCGCCGCGCCGGCGCCACCGGCGGCCTCGGCCGCAGTGAGCGTCGACGCGGCCGCCCTGGTTCCCGCTGAACCGCCGCAGTTGGAGTCCCTGGTGCCCCAGTCCACGCCGGCGGCGGTCAGCGCGTCGCCACTGCAATTGAAGGCCCGCGGCGCCTCCTGGGTCGAGGTGGTCGACGGCCGGGACCAGATCTTGTTGGCCCGCACGCTGGCAGCGGGCGAAGTCGTCGCTGTCGATGGGGCCATGCCGTTGCGTGTCAAGATCGGCAACGTGGCGGCCACCGAGCTGAGCTTTCGCGGCCAATCGGTGGATCTGGCATCGGTGGCGCGTGACAACGTGGCCCGTCTTGAACTGAAATGAAGAGTGGCCCGACCATGGACGCACAGACCCTGCCTGACGCCAGTGCCCTGCCCATCGACACCGCCGCGCCGCTGAAGCGCCAGACCCTGCAGGCCCGCGTGGCCTGGGGTCAGCGTGTCGTCACGGTCGGTGGCGACGCGCCGGTCCGGGTGCAGTCGATGACCAACACCGACACGGTGGATGTGATCGGCACGGCGATACAGGTCAAGGAGCTGGCCATCGCGGGGTCGGAGATGGTGCGCATCACCGTCAACACG
>CAYJEC010000649.1:0-2298 GCA_964369025.1 uncultured Ideonella sp.
AGCGGCAGCCAGGTCAGCAGGCCGGTGATGAGGTACTTTTTCACGTGGGCGATCGAGACGGCAGGCGGTCAGTGGCAGGCGCAGGAGCCGCCACAAGCCGTGCCGCCGGAGGATGGGGCGGCCGCCGAAGCGCCGGTGTCGGAGGGCTTGGCCGGGGCCGGGGTAGCCGCACCGGCCGCGCCGGTTGCAGCAGCAGCAGGGGCCGCGGAACCCGAGTTGCGGAAATCCGTGGCGTACCAGCCCGAGCCCTTCAGCTGGAAGCCGGCGGCGGTGATCTGCTTGGAGAATTGCTCGGCACCGCAGGACGGGCACACCGACAGGGGCGCGTCGGACAGCTTTTGCAGCACGTCACGCGAATGGCCACAGGCGGCGCAGCGATAAGCGTAGATCGGCATGGGCAAACCCTCGATGCAAAACCGGAAATTATAAGGGCGCCCCCTGGGAGCGCCCTTTCGAGGCGGCTCCGGCGGCACACCGAAGGTGTGGGCCGGGTTCAGCCTTTCAAGGGCTCGCCGGCCGGGGAGTGGCTCTTCACGCCCGGCAATTGGTGCGGGGTGCCGTGGCGGTTCTTCATCAGCTGCGGCAGCAGCGAACCGGCCACCATGCCCACGAACGCGGCGATCAGCCCGGCGAGCTGGCCTGGGAACACCTCGCCCCAGGTGGTCAGCTGGGGGAAGAACAGCATCCAGGTCAGCACCCCGAAGACGATGGCCATGACCGCGCCCTGGGTCGTGGCCCGCTTCCAGTACAGACCACACACCAGCGGCACGAAGGCGCCGACCAGAGGCACCTGATAGGCCCCGGACACCAGCTCGTAGATGGAGGTACCTTGCATCGCGATGGCGTAGGCCAACACCATGCAGGTGAACACCAGCAGAGACAGACGCAAGGCGCGAAGCATCTGCTTGTCGCCCATGTGCGGCATCAGGTGGCGCAGGATGTTCTCGACGAAGGTGGTCGACGGCGCCAGCAGCGTGGCCGATGCGGTCGACATGATGGCCGAGATCAGCGCACCGAAGAAGAAGATCTGCGCCACCAGCGGCATGTGGCTCATGATCAGCGTGGGCAGCAGCTTCTGCGGGTCGTCGGCAAGCAGGGTCTTGGCCTCCTCCGGCATGATCAGCGTGGCACTGGCCACGATGAACATCGGCACGAAGGCAAAGGCCAAGTAGGCCAGGCCGCCGATCACCGGGCCGCGGCGCGCGGTCTTCTCGTCCTTGGCGGACATCACGCGCTGGAACACGTCCTGCTGCGGGATGCTGCCCAACATCATCGTGATGGCGGCGGCGAAGAAGAACACCATGTCGTGGAAGTTCGGCTCCGGGAAGAACTTGAACAGGTCGTTGGCCTGGGCCACGGCCAGCACCTTGTCGGGGCCGCCGGCCAAGTCCCCAGCCATGAAGGCAATCGCCAGCAAGCCGATGATGATGATGATCATCTGCATGAAATCGGTCCAGGCCACCGAGAACATGCCGCCGAAGATCGTGTAGAAAAGGACGATGGCAGTGCCGAGCACCATGCCGCCCTCCATGCTGATGGCATCGCCTCCCAGCAGGTGGAATACCAGGCCCAGCGCGGTGATCTGCGCCGCCACCCAGCCCAGGTAGCTGATGATGATGACCGACGAGCAGAACACCTCGACGAAGCTGCCGAAGCGGGTGCGGTAGTAGTCGCCCAGCGTCAACAGATTCATCTTGTAGAGCCGGCCGGCGAAGAACAGGCCCACCAGCACCAGGCACATCGAGGCGCCGAAGGGGTCCTCCACCACCTCGCCCAGGCCGCCGTTGACGAAGCGCGCGCTGATGCCCAGCACGGTCTCGGAGCCAAACCAGGTGGCGAAGGTGGTGGTGATCACCATGGCCAGCGGCAGCGAGCGGCCGGCCAGCGCGTAGTCGGTGGAGGTGCGCACGCGCAACGCTGCGTACAGGCCGATGCCGACGGTGACGAGCAGATACAGGGAGACGAATCCGATGAGCATGGCAATCCTTCAGCGCCTGTGGGGCGGGACGGAAATTTCAGGCGCGCAGTTTAGGGCAAGCGCGCCGGTGTATCAGGCTGGCCAGCGGAGCAGGATCTGCGCCAGCACCGCACCGGCCACGAAGCCCAGCGCCGCCAGCATCGCCCCCTGGATCAACCGGTTGGTGCGGCGCTGCTCGCGCAGCAGCGCGGCCAGCAAGGGGCCCTCGTCACGCTGGCGGGCGTGCAGGGCATGGTGCAGAAGGCGCGGCAACTCGGGCAGCAGCTTGGCGTACTGCGGCGCCTCGTCCTTCAGCCGGCGCACCAGGGCACGCCAGCCGA
>CAYJEC010000650.1:0-2287 GCA_964369025.1 uncultured Ideonella sp.
CGGCCGCCCGACCGTGGTGGCCGACCCGGACGGCGCCATTGCCGCCACCTACAAGGCGGTGGCGCGCCAAGTGGCGGTGAAGATCGCCGCCCGGGCGAAGGATTTCTCGTCCAAGTTCCCAACCATCACGGTCTCCAAGGCGACCTGAGTTCAGGCCCGCGTTCGCGGAAGCGCCAGGGTGGCCCGCAGGCCGCCCTCGGCGCGGTTCTCCAACACCAGCCGGCCGCCGTGGTGGCGTCGCGCACGATGGCCAGGCCCAGCCCGACACCCCCTGTGTCCAGCCGGCGTGAGGCGTCCAGCCGCACGAAGGGTTCGGTCACGCGCTGCAGGTCGCCAGGCGGGATGCCCGGCCCGTCATCCTCAACGACGATTTGAAGCTGCTCCGGCGTGTCCTGCAGGCCGACCATGACCGACTGGCCATGTGCCACCGCGTTGTCCACCAGGTTGCCGATGGCCCGCCGGAGAACCGACAGCTTGCCGACGAACGGGGCCGGAGCCGTCCCACCGGAGTCACCCGCCTCCAGGGCGACAGCGCGCCCGAGCGAGGACTCGTCCTCGACGATGCTGTGCAGCAGGGCCTCCATGTTGATGGCCTGTGCGGGCTCCGCATCCTCCAGGCCACGCAGGTAGGCCAGCACGCTGTTGATCATCGTCTGCATGGTGTCGATGTCGGCATTCAACTTCTGCTGCAGCACCGGGTCGTCCACCAGTTCCGCACGCAGCCTCATCCGAGTCAGCGGCGTTCGCAGGTCGTGCGAAACCGCAGCCAGCGCGCGGCCCCGCTCGACCACCAGTTGGCGCAGGCGGGTCTGCATGAAGTTGAAGGCCTCGGCAGCCTGCCTGACCTCCAGCGGGCCGGAGGCCTCCAACGGTGCTGCGTCGAGGTCGTGCGCGAAAGCGGTGGCGGCGTCGGCCAGCTTGCGCAAGGGGCTGGAGATCCAGCGCACGGCGATCAGCGAGACGACGATGACGGCGACCAGGGTCAGGCCGACATGCCACAAGAAGCGCATCGGCAGCAAATCCAGCCCCGGCAATCCGGGGTGGCCATGGCCGGCCCCCATGAAGGTGCTGCGCTCCTGCAGATGCAGGTAAAGGCTAGCCACCTGTGCCGCCAGCAGGCCGGCCACCAGGATCAGCGTCACCCGGCCTGCCAGTGAGCGGGGCAGCCAGTCGGCCGGTTTCATTCGCATGATGGCCGGCCCTCGACCGCCGCGGCGAGTGCATACCCTTCTCCTCGCACCGTCTTGATGAGGCGCGCTTCGCGGCCGTCGTCCTGCAGGCGCTGGCGCAGGCGGCTGATCTGCACGTCGATGGCCCGGTCATAGGGCTCGGCCTCGCGTCCATGGATCAGTTCGATCAATTGGTCGCGGTTCATGACCCGATTCGGGTGGTCGAGCAGGATGCGCAGCAACCTGTACTCTGCACCCGATAGCGGCGTGGCCACGCTGTCGGGGCCCGTCAGCACCCGGGTGGCGGTGTCCAATCGCCAGCCAGCGAAGGCCAGGCAACGCTGCGTGTCTGGCTTCAGGTTGGGCGGCAGTGCACGGGTGCGCCGCAGGATGCCCTTGATGCGGGCCAGCAGTTCGCGCGGGCTGAAGGGCTTCACGAGGTAGTCGTCCGCACCCATCTCGATGCCGACGATGCGGTCGGCCTCCTCACCGCGGGCGGTCAGCATCAGCACCGGCAGGCTGGAGCGGGCACGCAAGTCGCGGCACAGGATCAGGCCGTCGCTGTCCGGCAGCATCAAGTCCAGCACCACCAGGTCGATGGCGTGCTTGTCCAGCATCTGCCACATCTCCTTGCCGCTGGCGGCCGGCACGGCGTCGAACCCGTTGCGTGCCAGGTAGTCCACCAGCAATTGGCGGATCTCGGGGTCGTCGTCGACGATGAGGATGCGGTCCTTGGTGTCCATGGCATGAGCGTCGCCGAGCGCCGCCAGCGTCGAAGGGGAGTTTTGTATCGCAGTGTTGCATGCGCGCGCCCTGCAGGTCGGCGATGCAATTCTGCTGACCCCGGGCAAGGGGCACACGGGTCAGGCGCGGTTGAATAGCGGTTTGGCCGCTTCCGCGAGACCTCGACTCATGCCTGCCCTCTTTGCTTTTGGTGAACGCGTCGATGGCTACGCCATTCCGGTGCTCAATGAGCGCGCTGTGCGGGCGGCCGCCGGCATTGTTTTCTTCTTTGCCATCGTCTCGTTCATGAACGCTTGGTTGCTGGGCAACTTCCAGCCCACGCAGGTGTTCGTGGTCGCCTTCCTGGTGGACTTCACGATCCGCTTGTTCGTGAA
>CAYJEC010000651.1:0-2286 GCA_964369025.1 uncultured Ideonella sp.
TCCAGCACCTACCCGATGGACATCTGGGAGGCGCGGAGAGTGGCCAGCCTGGCTGGCGCGAAGCTGGTCTTTGAGGTACACGACCTCTGGCCGCTGTCGCCGATCGAAATTGGCGGCATGTCGCCCCGGCATCCTTTCATCCGTGTCTGCCAGGCGGCCGAGGATGCGGCCTACCGGGACGCCGATGTCGTCGTGTCGATGCTGCCGAACGTCGGCTTGCACATGGCGGCGCGCGGATTGGATTTGCGGCGACTGCGGATCGTGCCGAACGGCATCGCGCCGGACGAGTGGCGCGGCGATGATCGGGCAGGGCTGCGTGAGGACATCGCGGCGCACATCCGGGCGCAGCGCCAGGCTGGCCGCCTCGTGGTCGGCTATTCCGGCTCGCACGGCGTGCCCAATGCACTTGAGGTGCTGATCGACAGCGCTGCCCAGTTGCGCGATGAGCGCCTGGCCTTCGTGCTGGTCGGCGACGGCCTGGAGAAGGCGCGCCTGGTGGAGCGCGCTGCGGCTGCCGGGCTGGAACACCTGCGCTTTTTCGATCCGGTGCCCAAGGCCCAGATGCCAGCCCTGCTCGAAGGCTTCGATATAGCCTATATTGGTTGGCATCGCCTGCCGATTTACCGCTTCGGCATCGCTCCGAACAAGTTGCTCGATTACATGATGGCCGGGCGCGCTGTGCTTCATTCGGTCGAAGCCGGCAACGACCCGGTAGCCGAAGCCGGCTGTGGCCTGACCGTGGCACCGGAATCGGTGCCCGAGGTGGTGAGCGGCTTGCGCGAGTTGGGTCGGCTGGACGAGGCCGAGCGCGCGGCCTTGGGCGAGCGGGGGCGCCGCCATGTGACGGCGCATCACACGTACCCTGTACTGGCGGCCCAGTTCATTCAGGCATTGCAACAGGGAGCACAGCCTTGACGACAAACTCGGAAGCCGATGCCGTGCGCGCGCGCTACGAGCGCCGCCGGGGCGTCGTCGCAACGGACCGCTACAGCCTGCTCGCCGCCGCCAACTGGCAGTCGCTGCAGGAGCGGCAGCGCACCATCCTGCGCCTGCTGGCTCGGCATGGTGTCACCGACCTGGCCAGCCAGAGTCTCGTCGAGGTGGGTGCCGGCACGGGCGGCAACCTGCTGGAGCTGCTGCGCCTGGGCTTCGACCCCGCAAGCCTGACGGGCATCGAGCTGTTGGCCGACCGTGTCGAGTTGGCGCGTCGCGTGCTGCCGAGCGGCCTGAACTTCATCGCCGGCGACGCCACGCAGGCGCCAATCCCGCCGCAAAGCCAGGACCTGGTCTTCCAGGCTGTGGTCTTCTCCTCGCTTCTGGACGATGCCTTCCAGCAGCAGATGGCGGACTGCATGTGGAGCTGGCTCAAGCCCGGTGGCGCCGTGCTCTGGTACGACTTCACCTACAACAACCCGTCCAATCCGGATGTGCGTGGCGTGCCACTGGCGCGCGTGCGCCAACTGTTCCCCCGGGCCCGCATCGAGGCGCACCGTGTCACGCTCGCCCCACCGATCGCGCGCCGCGTCAGCCGCATCCACCCCTCGCTGTATTCGCTGTTCAATGCGCTGCCGCTGCTGCGCACGCACCTGCTGTGCTGGATCGAGAAGCCATGACCGCTGCCACCGATAAGTTCCTGCCCTTCGCGCTGCCCGACACCGGCGACGCCGAGATCGCTGCCGTGACTGATGCCCTTCGCTCGGGTTGGGTCACGACCGGTCCGAAGACCAAGGCATTCGAGCAGGCCTTCACCGACTACCTCGGCGGCGGTGTGCAGAGCATCGCGGTCAATTCGGCCACGGCCGGCCTGCACTTGGCGCTCGAGGCACTGGGGATAGGCCCGGGTGACGAGGTCATCGCGCCGACGCTGACCTTCACTGCGACAGTCGAAGTGGCGCGCTATCTCGGTGCCGACGCGGTGCTGGTGGATGTCGACCCGGTCACGCTGAACATGGATCCGGCCAAGGTGGCCGCCGCCATCACACCGCGCACCAAGGCCATTCTGCCGGTCCACTACGGTGGCCTGGCCTGTGACATGGACGCCATCCTCGCGCTCGCGAAGCAGCATGGGCTGCGTGTGGTCGAGGATGCTGCGCATGCGTTGCCAGCCACCTGGCGCGGCACGCTCGTCGGGCAACTCCCGAGCGACGTCACTGTGTTCAGCTTCTACGCCAACAAGACCATGACGACCGGCGAGGGCGGCATGGTGGTCACGCGTGATCCCGAGCTCGCGCAACGGATGAAGGTGATGCGCCTGCACGGCATCAACCGCGATGCCTTCGACCGCTT
>CAYJEC010000652.1:0-2279 GCA_964369025.1 uncultured Ideonella sp.
CAGCGTGGCGTCGCCGCCGTCGTCCAGGATCATGTTCGGGCCTTCGCCTTCGGTGAAAGCCGGGCCGAAGTCGAAGATGCGGTGGGTGTAGTCCCAGTAGTCCTTCAGCGACTCACCCTTGTAGGCGAACACCGGCGTGCCGGTGGCCACCAGCGCGGCGGCAGCGTGATCCTGCGTGGAAAAGATGTTGCACGAGGCCCAGCGCACGGTGGCGCCCAGCGCCTGCAGCGTCTCCACCAGCACGGCTGTCTGGATGGTCATGTGCAGCGAGCCGGTGACGCGCGCGCCCTTCAGCGGCTGGCTGGCGGCGAACTCCTCGCGGATCGCCATCAGGCCGGGCATCTCGGTCTCGGCGATCTTGATTTCCTTGCGGCCCCAGGCGGCCAGCGAAAGGTCGGCCACGGCGTGGTCGGGGGTGGGCTTGAGAACGGCTGCGTTCATGAGAGGGTCTCCGGTCGTCGGACAAAGGGTTCGACCCGCACAGGGGCGGCGAAAGGACGCGGTGACAGAAGAGGCCACGCATCACCCACGACACCATCGGTGCGGGTGAGCGCCGTTGCAAATGAAGTGTTCCGAGCCTGGGGCTTCCGCACGGGAAGGCCTTGCAACGCTCCTCGGAACGAGGGCAGATTCTAGCCGCCTGCCGGCCGCCGTGCCAGGGCCTGCGTGAAGTGCTCCACGTCGTCGGCGTCGTTGTAGGCCTGGGCCGACAGGCGCCACCACAGGGCGCCGTCGATCGACAGGATCTGGGCCTCGATGCCGTCGTCGGCCAGCAGCCGGTTCTTCAGCATCGCCGCATCGGCCGGCGTGGCCCCCAACACCGGTGGCAGCGGGATGCTCACCATGCTGCCGACCATCGAACGGGGCGTGATCCAGGGCAGGCCCCAGCGCGCACTGAGGCGCACGGCGGTGTCCCAGGCCAGTGCGTGGTTGTGCGCCCACAGAGCGGCGGTGCCGCCAAGCGCCTCGTCGATGAAGCGCCAGCCCGCTGGCGCGCAGAGAAAAGGCGTCGGGTCGCGGGTGCCGATCCAGTCGAACTCGGCCAGCCAGCCGCCGCCTGCGCCCCAGCTGATCACCGGTGGGTGCAGGCCCACCCGGTGCCCCGGCGCGGCCCACAGGATGGCGGCGCTGCGTGGCGAGAAGGCCCACTTGTGCAGGTTGGCGGTGTAGTAGTCGACACCCAGCGCCGGGATATCCAGCGCCAGGGCGCCGGGCGCGTGCGCACCATCGGCCAGCACCGCGACACCGCGTGCCCGGCAGACGGCGGCCATGGTGGCCAGCGGCATGACCAGAGCGGTCTCCGGGGCCACGTGGTCCAGCACGGCGAGCCGGGTGCGCGGGGTCAGCGCGGCCGCCAGCGCTTCAACCAGCGGCTCGGCTGTCGCCACCGGGAACGGCAGGTGCACTGTGCGCACACTGGCCCCGGCGCGCGCCGCGTGGTGCATGGCCGCGCGAGCCACGGCGCCGTAGGTGCGGTCGGTCACCAGCACCTCGTCGCCCGGGCCCAGCGGGAACGAGCCGAGCACCGCGTTGGCGCCGGCGGTGGCGTTGTCCACGAACACCAGGTCCTCACCGGCCACGCCCAGCCGCGGCGCCAGCGCGGCGGCCGCCGCGCGCAGGCGCTGGCTCGGGCCGCCGGGCAATGCGCGGTCGGGGGATTCATCGGGGCGGCCGATGGGGGTCAGCTCGCGCAACAGGAAGCGCGCGGGCTGCCGCTCGATCTCGTCGCGCAGGGCTTGCTGCGCGGCCAGCACCGCGTGCGGCGTGGCGCCCACGGTGCCGTGGTTCAGGTAGGTGATGGCCGGGTCCAGCGGCCACAGGGGCAGCAGGCTGCGGCCGAAGTCGGGCGTCATCGTCATGGGCCGATTTCAGCATGCCGCCATGGGACACTGGCGCCCATGCCGCCTGCACCCGCCCTGCCCCCCGGCGCCACACCCTGGCGCCAGGTGACGGCGGCCGAACTGGCGGCGGTGCGAGGCGTGTTCACCGACATCGACGACACGCTGACGCGCGACGGCGCCATCGAGCCCGAGGCGCTCGCGGCGCTGCAGGCGCTGGCCCACGCGGCCATCCCTGTCATCGCCATCACCGGCCGCCCGGCGGGCTGGAGCGAGCCGTTTGCCCTCGCCTGGCCGGTGGCCGCGATCGTGGCGGAGAACGGTGGCGTGATGCTGCGCCGAGACGCCTCCGGCGCCCTGCTCCGTGATTTCGCCCAGCCGGCCGGCGAACGCGCCGCCAACCTGGGCCGCCTGCAAGCCTGCGCTGCGGCCGTGCTGCGC
>CAYJEC010000653.1:0-2273 GCA_964369025.1 uncultured Ideonella sp.
CGGGTGCTTAGCTCAGTTGGTAGAGCGGCGCCCTTACAAGGCGTAGGTCGGGGGTTCGAGCCCCTCAGCACCCACCATCCGGCGCGTCGTCCACGACAGCGGGCATCACTTAGAATCCGGGGCTGCCCGCGCAGACCAATGAACACGAGGCGAACTGCGGTTCGCCTCTTTTGCTTTCAGCGCCGCGCTTCCATTCAAGGTTGAATTTCATGTTCGATTTCGTCCGCTCGCACACCCGCCTGCTGCAAGGGCTGCTGGTCCTGCTGATCTTTCCGTCGTTCGTCTTCTTCGGCGTCCAGGGCTATTCGAGCTTCACCGACAAGTCCAACGTCGCGGTCGCCAAGGTGTCCGGCCTGGAGATCAAGCAGTCTGAGCTTGACGCTTCGCACCGCGAGCAGATCGAACGCTACCGCCAGCAGATGCCTGGGCTGGACGTGAAGCTGCTCGACACGCCGGAAATGCGGCTGCAGACGCTCGAGGGCCTGGTGCGCGACCGAGTGATGCGCACCGCAGCCGTGAAGGAGAACCTGATCGTCACCGACCAGCGCCTGCAACGCATCTTCACGACCGATCCGCAATATGCCTCGGTGCGCCTGCCGGACGGCTCGGTCAACAAGGATTTCCTCGCGGCGCGGGGCCTGACCTCCCCGATGTTCGCCGAACAACTGCGCCAGGATCTCGCCGTCCGTCAGGTCATGCAGGGCGTGAGTGGCTCGCAGGTCGCGGGCCAGGCGTCGGTCGAGCTCGCACTCGACTCGTTGCTGGAGCGCCGCGAGGCACACATGCAGCGTTTCGACGCCAAGGAATATCTCGCCAAGGTGAACCCCACGGATGCAGACATCGAGGCCTTCTACAAGAAGAACCCGTCGCAGTTCCGTTCGGTCGAGAACGCCGTCATCGAGTACGTGGTGCTCGACCTCGAAGCGATGAAGCAGCAGATCACCGTCAGCGACGATGACCTGCGCAAGTACTACGAGCAGAACGCCAGCCGCTACACCAGCGCGGAGGAGCGGCGTGCCTCGCATATCCTGGTCAATGCACCCAAGGACGCACCCGCGGCAGACCGCGAAAAGGCCAAGGCCAAGGCTGAGGGCCTGCTGGCCGAGGCGCGCAAGAGCCCGGCCGGCTTTGCCGACCTGGCGAAGAAGAGCTCCGACGACAAGGGCTCGGCGGTCAACGGCGGCGACCTGGACTTCTTCGGCCGTGGCGCCATGACGAAGCCCTTCGAGGACGCCGCCTTCGCGATGAAGGTGGGCGAGATCAGCAGCCTGGTCGAGTCCGAGTACGGGTATCACATCATCAAGCTGGTGGCCACGCGCGGCGGGGATCGCAAGCCCTTCGAGGCGCTGCGTGCCGACATCCTGGCTGAGGTCAGCAAGCCGCTCGCGCAGAAGCGCTACGCCGAGGTGGCCGAGCAGTTCACCAACATGGTCTACGAGCAATCCGACAGCCTGCAGCCGGTGGTTGACAAGCTCAAGCTGGCCAAGGCGCAGGCCACGGTGCAGCGAACTGCCGCACCTGGAGCCACTGGCCCACTCGCATCGGCCAAACTCCTGGAGGCCGTGTTCTCGACCGATGCAGTGAAGAACAAGCGCAACACCGAGGCGGTGGAAACGGGGGCCAACCAACTCGTGTCCGCCCGCATCGTCGAGCACCACCCGGAGCGTGTGCTTCCGTTGGCCGAAGTGCAAGACCGCGTTGTCGCACAGCTTCGCTCGCAGCAGGCAGCCGCCGCCGCCCGCAAGGATGGCGAGGCGCGCCTTGCTGCCCTGCGCCAGAACCCTACCGAAGGGCTGCCGATGGGCCTGACCTTGTCCCGCACCCAGGCGCAGGGGCAGCCCCGGCCGGTGGTCGACGCCGTGCTACGCGCCGATATCTCCAAGGGCCCAGCCGTGATCGGCATCGATCTGGGCGACCAGGGCTATGTGGTGGCACGGGTGCAGCAGAAGGCGCAACGCGATGCGAAGGATCCCGAGAACGAGCGCGCCAAGCCCTTCGTGACGCAGGCCCTGACAGCTGCCGAGAGCGAGGCCTACTACCTGGCGCTGAAGCGCCGCTACAAGGCAGAGGTCAAGCTGGCCGCGGCGCCGGCTGATGCGGCCTCGTCAGCGAAGTGACCGGCCACAGCGATTGCCTCAGGCTATAATCTGAGGCTCTCGGTGGTGGCTGTAGCTCAGTTGGTAGAGTCCCAGATTGTGATTCTGGTTGTCGTGGGTTCGAGTCCCATCAGCCACCCCATCCCGACTTGAAGACAAAGGGCCCGCGCTTTGCGC
>CAYJEC010000654.1:0-2273 GCA_964369025.1 uncultured Ideonella sp.
ATGCCCAGCCGGGCCTACCTGGGCCGCTTCAACTTCAAGGGCAACGACCAGCAAAAGCTGGTGGGCAGCCTGTCGGGCGGTGAACGTGGCCGTCTGCACCTGGCCAAGACACTGGCGCAGGGCGGCAACGTGCTGATGCTGGACGAACCGTCGAACGACCTTGACGTCGAAACCCTGCGCGCGCTGGAAGACGCGCTGCTGGAGTTTGCCGGCTCGGTGATGGTGATCAGCCACGACCGCTGGTTCCTCGACCGCATCGCCACCCACATCCTGGCCTGCGAGGGCGACTCGCAATGGGTCTTCTTCGATGGCAACTACCAGGAATACGAGGCCGACAAGAAGAAGCGTCTTGGCGAGGACGGCGCGCGCCCGCACCGCCTGCGCTTCAAGGCGCTCAAGTAATCGGCACGCCGCCGAAACAGAAAGGCCGCCCGAGGGCGGCCTTCTTTCTTGCTGCGGGCGGCTCCGCTTACATCGGCATGATCACGCTGTCGATCACATGGATGACGCCGTTGTCGGCCACGATGTCGGTCTTCACGACCTTGGCCGCGTCGACGGTGACGCCGCCCATGGTGCCCACGGTGACCTCCGAGCCCTGCACGGTCTTGACCTTCCCGGCCTTGACGTCAGCAGCCATCACCTTGCCCGCGACCACGTGGTAGGACAGGACCTTGGTGAGCGCGGCCTTGTCCGCCAGCAGGGCGTCCAGCTTCGCCTTGGGGATTTTGGCAAACGCTTCGTCAGTGGGCGCAAAGACCGTGAACGGGCCCTTGCCCTTCAGCGTGTCCACCAGGCCAGCCGCCTGCAGTGCGGCCGCCAGGGTCTTGAAGTTGCCGGCTGCGACAGCCGTGTCCACGATGTCCTTGGCCTGCGCCGAGAGGGCAGCGACCGACAGGACGGCCAGTGAGATGAGCTTTTTCATGATGTTTCCTTGGAGGGGTGAGGGTTCAGGGAGGCTCAGGGAGCCGGGAGGATGACCTTGTCGATCACGTGGATCACGCCGTTGCTGGCCAGCACGTCCGTGGCTGCAATTCCGGCTTGCCGATCGCGCTGATCGGTGATGGTCAGCGTTGAGTCGATCGTGAAGCTCTCGCCTTGAACGGTGGCGATGGCGGTGTCCACCGGCACGTCGGCCTTCAGCACCAGGCCCGGCACCACGTGGTAGGTCAAGACACTGGTCAGCAGGGGGGTGTCGGCCAGAAGCGCTTCCTTGGAGATGCCCAACTCTTCGAGCAGAGCGGCGAATGCGGCGTCGGTCGGCGCAAAGACCGTGAAGGGCCCCGTGCCGCTCAGCGTGTCGGTCAGACCGGCTGCAACAAGGGCTTCGACGAGGATCGTGAACTCCGGAGTGGCAGCGGTGGACAGGGCCACGGCGGTCTGAACGATGTTCTTGTCGGCGGGCAGCAGCACGGTGTCGACGATGTGGATCACGCCGTTGGTTGCGTCCACGTCGGTGGCGGTGATCTTGCCAGTGCGGTTGCGGCCGTCGGTGAAGACCAGATCAGAGCCGACCACGTCGATCTTGAAATAGCCACCTTGCAGTGTGGTGATCGGGCTGCCCACAGGCACGCTGGCCTTGGGCACTTCGGCGCCGAGCACGTGATAGGTCAAGACGGCGGTCAGCAACGCCTTGTCTGCAAACAGAGCCTCCTTGGTGATGCCCAGGTCCGCCAGCAGTGCGCCAAATGCAGCGTTGGTGGGTGCGAAGACCGTGAACGGGCCAGCGCTCTTCAAGGTGTCGGTCAAAGCCGCGGCGTCCAGCGCCTCGGCCAGGATGCTCAGTTCCGGGGTCAGCGCGGCGGTCGTGGCGATGTCCGCCGGAGGCGCTTCGTCTGAGCCTCCGCAAGCGGCGACCAGGGCTGACACGCCGAGCAACGAAATCAAGCCGATTCGGCGAAACCAGTGGAAGTTCATGGGCAGTTCTCCAGCGAGGGGGTGGGGTGATGGGGCGACAGCCGCTGCTAGACACCAGCAATCAAACTATCTGGTTCACATGTTGAACTCATCAGTTCACATTGTCAACTGTGAGGTAATTACCAGACTGCCTGGTCGAATTCAAACCGAGAAGTTCTGATTCGGCGCGGTTCGGCCTAGAATGGGCGCATGGCCAAGGTGTCTTTTCGTGAGCAGGTACTTCGCGTCCGAGAGGACGCGATCGTGGCGTCGGTCAACAGGCTGTTGGCCGAAAAAGGCTTCGACCTGATGACCGTGGACGAGGTGGCTGCCGATGTCGGCATTGCCAAGGCGAGTCTCTACAAGCACTTCCCGTCCAA
>CAYJEC010000655.1:0-2268 GCA_964369025.1 uncultured Ideonella sp.
ACAGTATCGCATCGAGAACATTTCAGATCGGATACGAAATTGCCTATAGACCTTTGTGATCAGCGCGGCAGCGGCGAACGAGCTGGCGGTGCGGGCGATGCGGGTGGTCAGTTGGGTGTTCATGGTGCGGGTCCTTTGGGGTTGCTTGCCGTTGCCGGCGGTGTGAATCGATGGGCTCAACTGTAGAAACTGGCCCACTTCCTGCCCATACCGCGCCCACGGCATTCGGTACCCCGCCCCTACCGTGTTCACGGTAGTGCCCCGCTGCACCGGGGGCGCCACGGCCGGCGCAGAATGGCCCGCAGCGCGCCGGCCCTGCCGGCCCCGGCCTGTTCGCAGGAAACCAAGGACCACCCCACATGACAGACCGACCACCCATCGGCGTGCTCATCGTCGAAGACGAACCGGAATTCCTCAGCCGCTTCAGCGAGGCCGTGCTGGGCGACCCGCAACTGCGCTTGCTCGGCGCCGTTTCCACCGGCAAGGCCGGTCTCGCCCTGCTGGACGCGCAACCGCCGGATGTGCTCCTGGTCGACCTGGGCCTGCCCGACATCAGCGGCATCGAGCTGATCCGCCACGCTGCAAGCCACCACGCGGCCTGCGACACGCTGGTGGTCACCATGTTTGCCGACGATGGCCATGTCATCGGCAGCATCGAGGCAGGCGCCACCGGCTACCTGCTGAAGGACGCCAGCGCAGCGCGCATCGCCGCAGCCATCCACGAGGTGCGCGACGGTGGCTCGCCGATCAGCCCGAGCATCGCGCGGCGCGTGCTGGCGCGTTTTCGCGGAGCGCCGCCGGCTTCCACCGCCATCGCCCCGGCCGCGGCAGCGCCGCCCGCCGAGCCCTCCCCCTTGTCCGAGCGGGAGACCGAGCTGCTGCGCCTGATCGCCAAGGGCTTCAGCTTCGACGCGGTGGCCGAGGTGCTGTCGATCTCGCCGCACACCGTGGTCACGCACGTGAAGAACATCTACCGCAAGCTGGCGGTTCACTCGCGCGGGGAGGCAGTGCATGAAGCTCGGCAGATGGGCCTGCTCTGAGGGTCTTGGAACTGCGCGGCTGCTGGCCATGCTGGTGGCGTGCTGGCTCGTCGTGGGGCCTGGAAACGCGGCGGCGCAAGGCCCGGACACCGTGTCGCCCACGCGCGCCCAGGTGCTCGTCACCGACAGCGCGCAGCCACCTGCTGCCGACGACCCGCGCTGGCAGGACAGGCCGCTCGCGCAGGACGAGCCGGGCCCGAGCGCCTGGTACCGCGTGCGTTTCGACAGGCCTGTGGCATCGCCGGAGTCAAGCGGCCCGACGATGCTCTACCTGCCGTACTTTTACGGCGGCGGGCGCATCTTGATCAACGGCAGCCCGGTGGCCGAGGTGCCACGCACCACCGCCAGCCTGCGCGTGCGCTGGGAGCGCCCGTTGTTGCTGCCGCTGCCGGCCTCAGCGCTGAAGTCCGAGGGCAACGAGCTGCTGATCCAGGCACACGCCGAGTACCAGGGCACCAGCACCGTGCTGCCGCGCCTGGTGGTGGGGACGGATAGCGAACTGCAGCCGATGTTCGAGCGCCGGCTGTTCTTTGTTCGAACGCTGCCCATGCTGACCTGGGTCGCTGGAACCATCGTCGGCCTGTTGGTGCTCTTCATCTGGCTGCAGCGGCGAGAAGAGGTCCTCTACGGCCTGTTCGGGCTGGCTGTCCTGCTGTGGGCGCAGAGAACCAGCACCTTCGTGCTGGACGCACTGCCATCCGGCACGTGGGAGGCCTGGCGGATCGTCTACCACCTGTGCACCGGCGGCTTCGTGGTGGTGATGGCGCTGTACGTGCTCAACCTGGCAGGCTGGTCGCGCCGCCGCCTGACGCACGGCCTCATCGGCTACTGGGCGCTCGGGCCCGTGGTGTTCCTGCTCTTTGGCGAGGGTGTCGCCGCGCGGGTGTGGACGGCCGGTCTCCTGCTCATCGGCCTGCTGCTGGTGACGGTGGCCTTGGCCGCTGCCTGGCGCCAACGCAGCGCCGAGACCGTGGCCATTGCCGCAGCCGTGGTGCTGGGTGTCGCGGCAGGTATTCACGACCAATGGGTGGCCACGCGATCACCGTGGCTCATGCAGTGGCTGCCGGAATGGGGTGACCATCACCTCTTCCTGCTGCACCATGCGGCCAACCTGCTTCTGCTGGTGATGGGTGTGCTGCTGGCGCTGCGCTTCGTGCACAGCCTGAACGCCGTGGAAGCAGCGAACCGCACGTTGGAAGCGCGCGTGCAGCAACGCGAGCGGGAGATC
>CAYJEC010000656.1:0-2261 GCA_964369025.1 uncultured Ideonella sp.
GCCGCTGCCGAAAGCCTGAAGGGGCAAGCGGCGCGTCTCTCTGAACTGGTGAGCCTGTTCCGTCTGCAGCGCGACGCGAACTACGTCCACTGAAAAAAACGACCCGGCCCTTCCGGGCCAGGTCGATACAAGTCCTCAATGAGGACGTCGTTGGGACGGTTGCCAGATTTCACCGCGGGGCGCGATGGAGGCATGCTGGTGACTGTAGGCGGGCGCTGCAGGTGTAACCATCCCTTACTTGGGGGGTGCCCGGAACGCGCTCGAAGGTGTCGGCAAGCCGACACGCTCCCATTTGGCCGACCTCACACCTGCCTGCCGCCCTGGTTTTGCGCCCACTGGCTCGGCACGGCGACAATCGCCGCATGCCTGCCCCCCACGACCCCGCCCTGAACGACGCCGAACTCGCCCAGCTCGAGCACTTGCTCGACAAGATCCCGGCGCCCGCCGAGCCACTGGACGTGATGATGCTCGACGGCTTCTTGTGTGGCGTGCTGCTGCAGCCCCGAGCCGTGCCCGAGGCGCAGTGGTGGCCTCATGTGCTTGACGTGGACGGCCGATCGGTGCCACTCGGCTTCGATGTCGAGCCGCTAAGAGCACTGGTTCGCCGGCGCCACGCCCAACTGGATATGGCGATTCGCGAGCGCCAGTGGTTCGACCCCTGGGTGTTCGAACTCGACGAGGAGGACGATCCGTTGGAGGCGGTCATGCCCTGGGTGGCCGGTTTCGCCACCGCGATGGAGTTCTTCCCGGCGCTGATGCGCCATGACTCGCCTGACATTGTGGAGCCGTTGGCGGTGCTCTATCGATGCTTTGATCCCGAGGATCTGGAGGACGCTGACGCCCTGCTCGAGGTGATTGAGGAGCTGGAGCCGCCCCAGGATCTGGCCGAGGCGGTGGAGGCGCTGGTCAGCAGCACCCTGTTGCTGGCAGACGTGACACGCCCGCTGGCCAGCACCCGGCCGCCCCGCCCACGCCGAGCTGGCCCGCCTCAGCGCAGGCGGCACTGAAAGCGTTCAACCGGCGAACACGCGTTGGGCGTGGATGCCCAAGCCCTGTGCCACGCTGGCCAGGCGGTCACCACGCACGGTTCGGGCGTGGGTGAAAGGCGCCGCGATGCGGTGGGCCAGTGGGGCGAGGCCGGTGGAACCGCCGGTGAGGTACACCGCTTCGACCTGCTCGGGCCGCACCCCGGCCAGGCGAGCGGTTTCCAGCCCGGCCTGCACGATGCGCTCCAGATCCGCCTCGATGGCGCCCAGTGCCTGGGGCTCTGTGAGCCGCGCAGCCAGGCCCGGCTCCAGGGCGGACAGGTCGATGAGGGCCTGTTGCCCATCGGCGACCGCGATCTTGGCCGACTCGGCATGCGCCATCAGCGCATGCCCCAGCCGCTCGTCGATGACGGTCATCAGCCGCGCATGAAGGGCGGCATCGGCATAGAAGCTGCGCATGCGGCGCAACTCCATCACCCGTGCCGGGGTGTAGACGGTGTTGATCAGGTGCCAGGTGGCGAGATCGAAGTAGACCTTGCTCGGCACCTCGCGCTCGGCCGGCGGCGGCCCGAGGGTCTTGTAGCCGGCCAGCGGCAGGATGGCGGCCAACTCGACATGCCGGTCGAAATCGGTGCCGGCCACGTGCACTCCATGGCTGGCGAGAATGTCGTCCGCGCGGTCGACGCGGCCACTCCGCGCGGGCCCCACACGCACCAGCGAAAAATCCGAGGTGCCGCCGCCGATGTCGGCCACCAGCACCAGTTGCTCGCTGTTCACGGTGGCCTCGAAATCCAGCGCGGCGGCGATCGGCTCGAACTGGAAGCTGATCTCGCTGAAGCCCACCTGGCGTGCCGCCGCTTCGAGTGCTGATTGGGCCTGCGCGTCGCGCTCGGGGTCGTCGTCGACGAAGAACACCGGCCGGCCCAGTACCACCCGGGTCAGCGTCTCGCCAGCCTGCGCTTCGGCGAGATGCTTGAGGTGGCGCAGGTAGCCGGCAATCACCTCGAGAAAGCGCACCGAATGGCCGCCGCCCACGTCGGTGCCCTGGTCGATCAACGACGAGCCGAGCACGCTCTTCATCGACCGCATCAGCCGCCCTTCGTGGCCCTCGACATAGGCGGTAAGCGCCGCGCGGCCGTAAAGGCGGCGTGGCTCCTGATGCGGACGCAGCCCTTCGAGCGTGTAGAAAACGGCCGTGGGCATGGTGCGCTGGCCGGGCTCCACCTCGACCAGGGCGACGCCCGTGGCGGCGCCATCGCCCGAGACCTTCACCGT
>CAYJEC010000657.1:0-2261 GCA_964369025.1 uncultured Ideonella sp.
CACCCGTCTTCAGCGAAGTCGCGACACCAACCAGGTAGTTGCCCGTGGGCCAGGTGCCGGCGACACAAGTCTTCTGGCAGCTGGTGCAGAGCTTTCGCCAATCGGCCGGGAACCCGCCAATCCAGTCGTTGGCCAGATTGACGTTGTAGTTGTTGAGCTTGAACGTGCCTTCAGGCATGAAATCGGCCAGCATCGAGCCCGAATCGTCGATCGTCAGCATCACGTTGGGGGTCGGCGGCTCAGCCACCCGGCTGGTCAACGGAACTTGCGCGGGCTCCGAGGTTGCCCATGCGTTGGCCACCAGCGCCAACAGCGCCACGACGGCGGCAGCGCCGGGGCGCGCGCGCGAAAACAGGGAAAGAAAGGTCGACATGGGCGTACCTCGGTGCAAACTCAGAGCAGGGAAACGATTGACTGCAGCCAAACGACCGAGCCCGTGTTGGTGAAGCCGGACTCATCGGCGCTGTAGTCGGGGCTGAAACCCCTGGCGGTGACCTGATAAACCTTGACGCCGCCGACGAGCATTTCCTGAACGA
The DNA here is from genome assembly GCA_964369025.1 of uncultured Ideonella sp. Taxonomy (GTDB): domain Bacteria; phylum Pseudomonadota; class Gammaproteobacteria; order Burkholderiales; family Burkholderiaceae_C; genus Ideonella. The sequence goes on from CAYJEC010000657.1 coordinate 537, forward strand.
TGCACTGCGGAGCCTTGGAGGGGGTCGCGGTGCTGTTGTCGGAACTCAGGTAGTCAGAAGGGACCTCGTTCACGATGTTGTCGTCGGCCCAACTGGCGTAGGTGAGCCAATCGTTCAGATCCGGGTTGGCGGCCGCAGGCCGAACCGTGATCGCCGGCACGTTGGCAGTGGACTGGTCCTCGCAATAGCGCAGCGCGATCTGTGCGGATTGGGAGGCCAGCGTCTGGACTCGGGTGTTGTTGGCGATCAGGTCGGAGCTGAGAGCACCACGCATGATGGAGGCGGACATCAGGCCGATGATCACCAACACCACCAGCGCCACCAGCAGCGCGACACCACGTTCACCTCGGGGCGCTCGGCGGGCACGAAGAATCAACGTTGCAGGCTTCATCGCATTGTCCCCAGGCGGTTCTGCAGCACCACAGTGGTCGTGAATGCACGGAACAGGCGCCGGTCGCCGTCGGCCGGCGTGGTCTCGGCACCATCACAGTCGCGGTAGGTGATGCCGTCCGCCTCCAGCACGTTCTCGGCACTGGCAATCACCACACAAAGACGGACCGAGACGGTGTTGTCCCAGTTGGCGTTGGCCGGCGTGTCGCCTACGGTGTCCGCGTCTGCGTAGTAGCCCACCTTGTTGACGTTGGCCGCGACCGCCACGCCATAGCGGATCTGCAGGTCGACGACGTTGTCCACCAAGGCATCGGGTGTGTCGTTCACAGGCCCCAGGCACATCAACTTGTTGCCGTCGACGTAGTAGCGGCTATAGGCCAGGTAGGTCGGATTGGCACCCGCCGTGATGGCGTTGCCCAGGCAGTCCAGCGGCACGTTGTCCACGTTGACAACGCTGTTGGCGGTGTCAGCCTCATAGGCAACGGCAATGGCGTTGGGGCCAGCGCCATTGGCGCAGGCGAGCGCATCAATGGACGCACTGGCGTCCTCAAAAGTGGTGTTGCAGCCGAACAGGCCCTTGCCAAGGTACGACTTGGTGAACTTGTTGCCAACCAACCCGGTCGGGTTGCTGTAGCCGACCATGCCGATGCCCGAACGCAAGACGCTCAGCGCCACGCTGGCGTCTTCGGTGATCTGCGACATCGCACGGCTGGTGCGCGTCGTGGCCCCGGCGCCCAGGTAGGCAGCGAGCACCGCCCCCACGACCACCATGCCAATGACCATGGAGATCATCAACTCGACCAGCGAGAAACCGGCTTGCGGCCCACGCCGCACTTGACTGTGGATTGGAGCAAGCATCAGAACCCCACCCGAACGTACAAGCAGCGCGGCTGCGGATCAAGGTCACGGAAGCCCGGGGGGCACTCCTTCTTGTTCTCGTCGTCGTCGCTGTCCGCCTTGGTCTCGTTGGATGACGCCGACGGGTCCAGCCAGGCCACCCAGACATCGGCCGCCACCACCTTGGCACCGATGACTTCGGTCACCACGTAGCCATCCGGGCTGGGCAGGCCGGAAAAGAGGGCACGCTTCCACTCGGCAATATCGATCGCGGCGAGTTCGGCTTCGGTACAGGCCGTCGCGATGGCGCAGGTTGGGATTTCCGGAACGTCGTCAATGGGTGCGAAGTCGTTGGTCAACGTGTAGGAACCAGCGTCCACCGCGGGCTTGTTGGCCCGCATCCGGTCAGCCAGGTCAGACGCCAGCAATGTGGCCATCGCCCGGAACTCACTGGTCTTGCCATAGCGGGCCGCAGTGGCCTGCAGGCCGGTCACGGCC
>CAYJEC010000658.1:0-2253 GCA_964369025.1 uncultured Ideonella sp.
CCATCATCGGAGGCTGCCTCCGATGATGGCGCGGAGCCCTCGACCGAGGGCAACGCCCCCGGGCGCTGACGCGCCTTGGCCTCACGCATCTACGCCCTGCTCGCGGGCATCAACGACTATCCCCCCGAGGTTGGCGCGCTCGCCGGCTGCCTGAACGATGTGGACCATTTCCATGCCTGGCTGAGACAGCAATCGGGCGCGGCGGATCTGGCCGTCGAGGTGCTGAAAGACAGCGACGCCACGCGGGCCAACGTCATCGACGGCTTTCGCCGGCATCTGGGGCAGGCCCAGGCCGGCGACGTGGCTGTCTTCCACTACTGCGGCCACGGCGCGCGCTCGGCCTCCAGCCCGGCGTTCCGGGCCCACTTCCCGGATGGCAAGGACGAGGGGCTGGTCTGCTTCGACAGCCGCTTGGCCGGCGGCCACGACCTGGCCGACAAGGAACTCGCAGTGCTCGTGGCCGAGTTGGCGCATCGTGACGCCCATGTGGCCGTGCTGCTCGACTGCTGCCATTCCGGCTCGGGGACCCGAGGTGTCGACGCCTTCCGCGGCCTGGTGCCACGGCTGACCCACGAGGTGCTGGAGGAGCGCCCGCTGGAAAGCTACCTCGGTGGCCACTACACCCGCCTCCTGGAGGCCGGCCAGCCGCTGACCCTGCCGGCGGCGCGACACATCCTTCTGGCCGCCTGCGAACGCGGACAGTTGGCGCAGGAAAGCGCGGACCGCAGCGGCGTGTTCACCAGCACCCTGATCGAGGTGCTGCAGAAATCCGGCGGCGCTTTGAGCTATGTGGATCTGTTCGTCCGCTGCCGAGCCGCCGTTCGCTCCCTGGCAGACGACCAGAACCCGCAGTTCGAGGCCTACGACCGCTTCGATGCCGGCACCGGCTTCCTGGGCCGCAGCGTGGCGCGCGGGGGGCGGCGTTACAGCACCGCCTTCGACCGGGGTACCTGGCGCGTCGACTGCGGCGCCATCCACGGCCTGCCCACCGATCCAGACACCCCCGTGGCCCTGGCCCTGTACCGAGAGGGCGATGCCAGCCGGGCCGGCACCGCCACGGCGGTGGCGGTAGGCGCGCAGAAGAGCGAGCTGACGCTGGACTTCGAGGCCGACGAGACGGCCCGCTTCAGCGCCGAGATCACCAGCCTGCCCGCGCCACCGACGCTGCTGGCCTTCTCAGGCGACGAGCCCGCCCGCAGCGCCATACTGGCCGCGCTGGAACGTGACGGCAGCGTGCCTGTCAGCCTGGTCGACGGGCCTGGCGCGGCACGCTACGGCCTGACGGCCAGCGGCGGCCGGCTGAGCCTGGCGGCCGCGTGCTCCGCCGAGCCGATTGCGCATGCCCAGGTCGCCGACGCGGCCGCTCTGCTCCCGGTGCTGCAGCAGGTGCTGGCGTGGGAGCGCGCACAAGCGCTGCAGAACCAGCGCACGGCGATGGACACCTCGCTGGTGGAGTTCGCCTTCGAGGAGCAACTCGATGGCGGCGGCACCTACACCCACCCCGGCAACGAACTCACCGTCGATTGCCGACGCCAGGGCGCCGACTGGCGCGGCGTGTACGGCCGGTTGAAGGTGCGCAACCGCACCGCGCAGCCGCTGCACATGGTGCTCGCCTACTGTTCGGATGCCTATGGCATCCACATCCTCAACAACGAGCCGGTACCGCCCGGCGAGGCCTGGATGACGCTGTGGGGCGACGAGGACAACTACTTCTACCTCGACCCCGGCGTCGACGAATCCCTCGAGCGCTTCCAGCTCATCGTCAGCACCGAGAAGGTGGACGACTTCCTGCTCGCCCAGCCGGATCTGGAACTGGGCCGCGAGTGCACCGGCACGCGGGCCATCAGCACGGTCAAGCCGCCCCGCAAACGGGTGCACGAAAACGAGTGGTTCACCCTCTCGTGCCGAATCCGCGTGGTGCGCCAGATCGACCAAGTGGCCCAAACCGACGCCCGTCTCGCACAGGGGCGGGTGGTCGTGAAGGGGCACCCGGCGGTCACCGCCCAGATCAGCCTGGGCGGGGTGTCAGCGGGCACCCGCGGCGCGGGGTCGGATGCCGGCTTCTGCCGGGCCATGGCAGAGAGCGGGCTCACGCTCGTGAACCTCGCCGGCACGCGCGGCGACGCGGCCAGCGTGCTCGAACTCACCGGCATCCAAAACGTTGCCGCACTGGCTTCGCAGCCGCTGGCGATCGAGCTGAACCTGCCACTGGCCGATGGCGAGGCGATCCTGCCCCTGGCCTTCGACGGCCAG
>CAYJEC010000659.1:0-2245 GCA_964369025.1 uncultured Ideonella sp.
ATGCCATCGAACCGGCCTACAGCGTGGCAGGCACGGCCGACGATTGGCGCGACACAGTGGCGCGGCTGGCGCAAGGCAACTCTCGCTTGGTGTTCGCGCTGTCGGTGGCATTCGCAGGGCCGCTGGCGAACGTGGCGGGCGAGGACTCCGGTGGGTTTCATATCCGCGGCGGCACTTCCATCGGCAAGTCCACGGCGCTGAAGGTGGCCGCGTCAGTGTGGGGCGATCCTGTCGCCTACCCCCGGTTGTGGCGTGCCACGGCAAACGGGCTCGAAGGGCTGGCGGCGCTGCACAACGACGGCTTGCTGATACTGGACGAGCTGAGCCAGATCGACCCGAAAGAAGCCGGCGAAGCGGCCTACCTGCTGGCGAATGGGCAGGGCAAAACGCGGGCGGCGCGCAGTGGCACGGCACGGCAAGCGGCAAGCTGGCGCTTGATGTTCCTGTCGGCCGGCGAAGAATCGTTGTCGGCACTCATGGCGCGCAGCGGGCGCAAGGTCAACGCGGGGCAGGAAATCCGTTTGGCCGATATCGAGGCTGACGCGGGCGCGGGGCTGGGTGCCTTCGAGACACTGAACGGCTGCGCCAGCCCGGCGGCGCTGTCGCTGGCGCTGAAAAATGCGGCAACACGGCACCACGGCGCGGCCGGTGTGGCGTGGCTGCGGGCCATCGTCAACGACCGCGACAAGCTGGCCGACCTCATCACGGGCGGGGTGCGCCAATTCGTCGCCGAGAACGCAACGGCGGGCGCGGCCGGGCAGGTGCTGCGCGTGGCGCAACGCTTCGGTCTGGTGGCTGTGGCCGGCGAGCTTGCGACGCACTACGGCGTGACGGGCTGGCCGGAAGGCGAAGCCACCCAGGCGGCGAGCCGGTGCTTTGCGGCATGGCTGGATTCCTTCGGCGGCACGGGCAACCGTGAAGACCGGGCCTTGCTGGCGCAGGTGCGCGGATTCTTCGAGACACACGGCGCAAGCCGCTTCGAGGACGTGGCCGCGACCGTCGATCAACGCATCATCAACCGGGCCGGGTTCTACCGCACGGGCTTGGACGACGCACGGGAATTCCTGGTACTGCCCGAAGCCTTCAAGCGTGACGTGTGCGCCGGCTTCGACCTGAAAGCGGCCACGCGGTGCCTGCTGGCGCAAGGGTGGATCGTGCCCGGCGGCGACGGCCGGCCGACACAGAAACCCCGTTTGCCCGGCATCGGCACGACGCGGGTGTACGTCTTCACGAACAAGTGGGCGGCCGCCGAATGAAGCTCGACTTCTCCGCGCTGGCGCAACCTGTTGCGAGAACATGGGGACAAGTGGGGACAACGGGGACACCAGCATCCACGCGGGTTTGCGCCTCCCCACTCGCCCTGTCCGGCACGGGGACAACCGGGGACAAGCCTGCGGCGGTGGCGATGGTGGCTGATCTTGTCGTCGCCGCGCCTGCTGCCTGTCCCCCGGTGTCCCCGGCCTGTCCCCAGGTGGCGGACGATGGAATTCCCAACGCTGGCGCGGTGTCCCCCGTGTCCCCGTTTGTCCCCACGGAAACGGCGCAGGTTGCAGCGGCGATCCATTTCGGACGCGAAGACCTGGCCGGCGAGCCAATGCGCGCAGGTTTGAACACCTCCCGCGCCCCCCTGCGTCTGGTGCGACGCGCCACCTGCGGCGAGCCGGTAGCCACTGGGCTGCTGACGGGCGAAGGAGGGTTCACCAACGTGTCACCGACGGCAGTTCACGGCGCAACATGCCGTGCCTACACCGGCACGATGCCCACGGCGGCCGCTGATCGGCCCCACAGGCTGACGAGTGACGAGGCGGATAGGTGTCATGCCCCCTGCTGGGGTGACGCCGAGAAAGCGGCCTTCACTGCGCGGAGGAAACGCTTCGCGCTGCTGGGCCGAGCCGACGCCAACGACCTGGCGGAACGGCTGACGCTGCGCGACCGAGACGGCGACGACCGGCGCCTGTGCCTGGAATGCACTTGGCTGGGCGAAACGGGCCGGTGTCTGGCGGCGGCGACCGGGCGCATACCCGGTGCGGATCGGCGGCTTAAGCCGGCGCAAACCGTCCTGCAGCGGTGCGAAGCATTCGGCCTGCGCAAAGGGCTCGTCTGATCGGCAGTGAGCCCCTTGCAGAGTGACCCGCCAATATCGAGTTCGAAGGACACACAGTCTGGTCAGAGCCAGACGCAGCGGCACATTCCGAGAGCGCCAATCAGAAGGAAATCCATGCCAGAGACTGACACCGAACCCGCA
>CAYJEC010000660.1:0-2237 GCA_964369025.1 uncultured Ideonella sp.
GCCGCCGCCGACGCCGGCGGCCAGCCGCGGGCGGTGGACTTTCCGATGCGGCGGGTGCGGTGCGACACACCGTAGCGGAACGCCAGCTGTTGTCTGCGCACAAGTGTGGCGGCAGGCGGCGCGTGGAAACTTTGCCCGGGCAGCTTGAGACGCGCACGCTTGATAGTCGGCCCGGCGAAATTCACTTCACGCTGGGCAGACAGCGCATCATGGTCGTCGCCGTGCCCGGGGCCGTGCACCGTCTTGACCCAACGACATGCGTGTCGGTGACGCGGGCAGTCCGGAACAGGTTTGAGGCCACGCCGACCAGCCAGAGCACCCAGAGCGCCATCGCCGACAAGACGCAAAAAAGCCCCTTCATGCCCAGGCGGGTGATGGCCCGCAACAACCAGCGGATGTTGTAGCCCGCCGCGCAGCCCAACGCATGCAGCGCATCGCCCACCGCCCCCAGCAGCCAGCAGCGGTCCATCCGATGTTCTGCCTTGGTGTGTCCGTTCTGTGGCTCGATCGCCTGGCGCCGTTTCAGCAGGCGCTTGTCCTGATCGCTCAGCGACTTGTACTTGCCCCGGTGGATGATCTGAACGCCCGGGTTGTCGGCGTCCACCCCCCGGTAGCCCAGGTCGACGATGACCTGCTTGGGCGAACGCCCCTGGTCCTGCAGCAGGTTGGTGGTCTGCTCCAACTGCGCGCTCAGCACGTGCCCGTCGTACGGGTTACCAGGGAAGCTGCGGGCACCGACCATCAGTCCCTGCTTGTGCGTGACCACCAGGCTGACCTTGACGCCGAACTCGTAGGGGTTGCGTGCCTTGCCCTTGGAGATGCATTCCACCTCCGGGGCGTGCAGCGCGTAGAGCTTGTTCTTGGTATCGCGTCGCTGTGTGTGGATGCGCCCGGCCCGCTCGAGCCACATCGTCAGGTCGCTGACCGCCTTCTGGCTGGTTGCCTCGTGCGCCGGGGCGCCGCCGGCGGCCACTGCGGCCGTGTCGGCATCGCGCTTGCGCTGCACCTCGCGCATCACCACGCCCAGGATCGTGCGCTGGCGATTGACCGTCTTGCGCAGGCGCTTGAACTGCTTGGCATGGGCGTAGCCACCGGCCTGGCGGCGCAGCGTCTTGCCCTCCTTGGCATAGGTCTGCTTCAGACTGATGCCGCAGCGCTTGGCCGCACTGACCACCTTGTGGCGTGCGATCTCCAGCAGCCGGCTGTCCACCGGGTGGGCGATGGCCTTGGACTGCACGGTCGAGTCCACGATCACCCGCTCCAGTTCGGCCGGGCGCACCGCCTTGGTCTGCACCGCGCAGTCGATGGTGGCCTTGAGCAACTGCTCCAGCCCGTCCTCGCCCAACAGGCGTCGGAAGCGCCCGATCTGCGTGGGGTCGCAGGGCAGTCGCGGCTCGTAGTACTGCATGCCGCTGAAGAACTGCCACTGCACGTTCTCGGCCCAGCGTTCGACGAGTTCCTCGTCGCTCAGGTTGAAGCTGTGCTTCAGGTAAAGCAGGCTGGCCATCAGGCGCACCGGCAGTCGCGGGCGCCCGGCGTTGCTGATGCCGCCACCGAACTCCAGGTCGTGTGTGCCCAGCAGATCCTCAGCGCGCGCCCGCCTGGCTGGCCGCGCCTGGTGCGCCAGCTTGGGCGCCAGCGCTGCCTCGATCGCCGACCACGGCAACCGGGTGGCCAGCACCGCCAGCGGGTGGTGCAGGTCGATCATCTGCTCGAGACGGGCGCGGAAGAAATCGTCTGTGGCCATCGGCTGCGGTCCTCAATCCCCCAGAAAATACGTCCCATTGGATAGAAATCGGCAGGATCCGACCATCGGATATCACCCGAAAGTCGTTGTAAAACAACGGGTTACGCGATTTCGCCGGGCCGACTAATGAAGGATTGGGCGATTTGAATTTCCAGGACTGGCGAACTTCGCGACCTGAGCCTGGCTTGAATGGTACATTCTGTGGATCCCAATGCGGATGGAGGCGCCAGCAGCATTCAACACAGTCATCCTGCATTGCAATGAGTGTTTCCGACCCGATAAGGAATGTTTTGGTCTTTGATTTTCGACTTGCACGAAGAGCATCGGTCACATACCTTTTACTAGGGTCCCAGTCCTCGAATTCTTGCTGCGATCCGTCTACGTTGTGCACCACAAAGTCACGCATCGTGTTGATTGCACTGACTTGCGAGAATGTCTCGTCCAAATCCGTAATTCTGTCTTGCTCCATGTTTGTGTTCTCGGCAATAGC